>CAIMDR010000001.1 GCA_903839795.1 uncultured Methylococcaceae bacterium
AGCGGCCCATTTCTTCGCCAATTTTTAGCACCGGTGCATTTTCCTGATACTGCCAGCTTCGCACCGAGGTAATGCTGGGTGGCGTTACCACGCCGTGCCAGACGGTTTCTATGCTGGACACAAATATAGCGCCGACCAGTACCAAAGCCATTGGGCCGGCATCGGTATCAAATATTGCAGCAACGCGCTCATTTCTGGCAAATAAGCCGGGAACGGAATTTGTGGTTGCCGTATTCACACTGAATAAGCGACCGGGAATATGTACCATTTCTCTTAAAGTGCCGGTTAACGGCATGTGTAGGCGGTGATAATCTTTAGGTGAAAGATAAATTGTAGTAAACACGCCATTATTAAAAGGTTCTGCACGTTCTGCATCGCCACCTAACAAGTCAGTCGCCGTAAAGCTTTTACCTTTGGCCTGAAAGATTTTACCATCGGTAATGGGACCTGCTTGGCTGACTGCGCCATCAGCGGGGCAGGCAATGGCATTAGGTGCGGAGGTTAAGGGTCTTGCACCGGTTTTTAGTTCACGGGTAAAAAAGTGATTAAAGCTATTGAAGGCATTGATGTCCGGCTCAAGAGCCTCCTTCATATTGACCCCGTAATGCCTGATGATCTGTTTGATAAACAGATTTTTCCAGGTTTTATTTTCGCAGTGCGTCAGTTTACTCATCATTTTGGACAAGGCATGATGCGGTAAAATATATTGGGGCAGGGTGGTTAACGCTTCTTTAAAAGTCATGAATAATCAGTGCTGGGTAAGTCGGGTTGGCAAGTAACCCGACCTACAAGGTTGGGTCTGTTTTCCGCAGGAAATCGCAGGAAATTGTTAAGGCAAGTTAACTAATTCCGGAGCTTGCCAATCGCTGTTTCTATGCTCGACAACAACGGTCGTATAAATGCCGCCGCGTACATTAAATTCAGCACGAATACGCATAAAATTAGGCGCTATGGCTTTTACAATATCGTTGAGAATTTCATTGGTAATGGCTTCATGAAATGCGCCTTGCTCACGGAATGACCACATGTAGAGTTTAAGGCCTTTTAATTCGACGCAAAGTGCGGCAGGTACATATTCAATTTGGATGGTTGCAAAATCAGGTTGTCCCGTTTTTGGGCAAAGGCAAGTGAATTCGGGGATATCAATGCGTATGGTATAGTCGCGTTCTGGTTGTGGATTAGGGAAAGTTTCCAGATTCTTAGTGGGTTGTGTCGTTGTCATCGTAGTCATTGGCTATGTTAAAGTAGCCGCCAAGATTAACATTATTTTTGGGGTCTGAAAAATTACATCTTAAATAATTAAATATTTTCCCTGTTTTAAAACAGCACACGCTAGATTTTGCTACATATACGCCGTATCAATATGGCCGAATTTAATGGCCAGACGGGTTAATTGAACGTCATTTTTTATGTTAAGTTTATCGTAAAGACGATAGCGATAAGTATTAACGGTCTTGTCGCTCAATATCAGCATTTGGGACATTTCCTTAATGGATTTGCCTTGAAGAATTAAAGTCACTACCTCGGCTTCCCGACGGGAAAGTTTTGAAAACGGCGACTCATGATAGCCAGGCAGACCATGAGAAGTCAGATTATTGGCAACATCTGCGCTCAGATAGCGATCGCCTGTCATCACTTTACGAATGGCATTAACCATCTCGTTAACGGGTGATTCTTTTGAAACAAATCCTAATACGCCAAGTTTGAGTAATTGCGGGGGAATGGGGCCGTCAGTATTTACAAATAAGGTAATTATTTTTACATCAGGATTATCTTGCAAAATTTTACGACAGGCTTCTATGCCGTCGATACCTGGCATATTAACCCCCATCAAGACCACATCGACAGGCCGCGTTGCTATTGCGTCAATCGCTTCTTCGCCTGATTTTGCAACACCTGCAACGGTAATATCTTCAGCATCATTCAGCAATGCTTCGATACCGGTACGGGCAAGTTCATGATCATCAACAAGCAGTACATTTATCATAATTCTTTGCTATTGGTTAGTTATAAAGCCATGGTTAAAGCATAGCGTATTATTTATTTAATAATGCGCTATGCATTGTATATTAATAATATGTGTCGTTTTTAGCGCCCGGTGGCTGTCTCCTGGATTAAGATGTATACTGCCATTCTTGATGTCTATGACGGCTCCTTGGGTGGTTCATCAAGAAATTTCCGGTAATTAATGGACACCTTTAGACCGGCAAATCTTCCAGTCATTCGGGTCAGTTCTTGGGTTTTCTTGTCAAAACTTACCATGACCTCGCTTAATGCACGATCTTCATAACCTTTTTCTATATGATGAGTTTCCAGTAGAAAATGGTAGACATACACTTCTATATCGCCTTCATCCTTAATTTCCAAAGGCTCCCCTAATTGAGCGACAACGGCTGCTTTTTTGGGTAAATCTTCAGTAATTTTATCGATTAACTGACTGTTGGCCCGCAGTTGTTGTTTTTCCGTATCAATTTCAGCCCCCCCCAAGGAACGTAAAGAAACCTCTAAAAATTTTGGCGGGGCAATTTGCAAAAACAACGATGAAAACGACCAAGCAATTATTCTCCCTTCTTTATTAAAATTTAAATTGGAATAAAATTTTATCTCCGGAACAATTATTTTATTGTTGCCATCAACCTTGCGAAACCAGTAACGCCAAAGCCTGCCATCCAGAGTAGGAATATCCTCGCTGGGATACAACCTGGATAAAGAAACAAAATCTTTGCTATATAAAATAGGTTCTTTAAACTGAAGGGTAAACTCGTCAGTGGTAACCGTATTAAAATAACGATCAAATTCACTCATCTGTAAATAGGTTTGGTAAGCCCTTATCCAGTAAATACAACCCGATAATGAACCTGCCATTATTAGCAGACAAAGAACACGAAAAAAACGTTTAATGGTTTCTGCTTTCATTTTATGCCTTGGCTATTATTAGTTTTGATAAGCTAATGTTACCAATAACAGCTTGCCGACATTCAATCTTTCACCTAAAAATCACCCGAAATGGCTTTGACATTTACAGGATAGATAAAAAAAAACTATCGTACAATTAGTAAAAATACTTAGAGAGCACTTTTTATTCGTCTGAATGCATAATATTTGGGATTAACTTTTAAGGATTGCTGATAGTTACAGTGCTAATCCAGGCAGTATTAAGCGGCGCAAAAAATCGACTTGGTCACTCGCAAAAAACATCCTTTGTAAAAGTTTCTGCAGATTTACAGGCTATAAATCAGCACCCTGTGGCCGGTTATTTATAGCGAGTTACCTGGGTTCAAATTCAACGCTTGGTATCTCGCCAAGTCCTTTGGCGTGTCTAAATCCCATTGTTGTTTGAGGGCATGATAAAGCAGATTATTGTGTTGGATGCGTGAGCGGGTCTGTTCAAGCACTAAATCAGTGCCCCAGGGCATGTTGTCAAAAAGTTCCGGGTGTGGCTGATTAAGACCAATCAAGACATAACCACCATCTTCTGCCGGCCCCAATACACAACAGGTTTTCTGACTTAAGGCGGTTAAGGCTTCTTCCATGTCTTGTTCGGTTAATGAGGGGCAATCACAGCCGATGAGTAGGGCGCGTGTGTAACTTTTAAGCGCCAAGCAAAAAGCGTTGTGCATTCGCGCACCTAAATCAGGGCCTTGTTGTTGCTGAAGAATGACCGGATAACGTTGCGCTGATGCGGTAAAAAAAGCATGATCGATTGAAGGCGTACACCAGAGCTGAACCGGACATAAATTAATGCGGGTTGCCAAGTTTAGTGTTCTTTGGGTGAGCTCAATGTGTAACTGCATGGCCTGTTCAGCCGTTAATTGAGTGGTTAGACGGGTCTTAACCTGACCGGCAACGGGTGCTTTACAGAAAATCATTAACACCGCATCAGGGTATTTATAAGCCGTCATCACCGTGGCCACCGCTTTTTAAAAGTCAGCCATAGCCGTCCTGATGTGGCATTTAAGATGAATGTTACCGGCAAAGTCGTTTGTACCAATCACTGCATTTAAATTGCGTAAACACACCCTGCGCGTAAAGAAAAGCCAATTTTTTTGGGTCTGCTCCAAAGAAGTAACGCAAGCGTAAAGTCCACATCAGCAATATGGTTCGGTAAATACCGTTGTGTTCCCAGCGTCGACCCGAGCTGATGACTTTGTCTTTTAAGCAAATGGGCAGACTGATTTTTTTCAGGGCTTTACTCAGGGCGATGTCTTCCATTAAACTGATTTCAGGGTATCGGCCTGCCCGCTCAAAAGCTTGGCGGGTAACAAAAATAACCTGATCGCCCGTTGCAATCCCCGTTAATCGAGAACGCCAGTTCATCATCTGTGCGATAACTTTTAATAGAAAAAGGTTGCCGCTTAACTGAATATCAAAGCGCCCCCATTGCTTGGCAAGGCTGATTTTCTCTTGAATCAGCGGTAAGGCGTTTTCAGGTAAACAGGTGTCTGCATGCAGAAATATTAAAATCTCTCCGGTGGCCTGTTTGGCACCGTTATTCATTTGTTTGCCCCGACCTTTTGCCGACAGCAGCACTTTATCAACTAAAGGCGTGGCAAGCATTCGCGTGTTGTCGGTGCTGTCGCCATCAACAATGATAAGCTCACAGTCGTTCCTTAACGGTTGCAATGCCAATAAACAAGACTGAATGGTATTTTCTTCATTCAGGGTCGGGATAATGATAGAGAATTTCATTATTTATAACGGTTCAAACAAGGCGGTAAGATCTTCAGCAGTCAGTTTTAATGACTCTTCTTTAGCGCCGCCTTTATAAATACTTTCGGCCAGTGCGCGTTTTCTATCCTGCATGGCAATAATTTTTTCTTCAACTGTATTTTCAGTAATTAGTTTGTAGACAAAAACCGGCTTATCCTGACCTATGCGATGTGCGCGGTCGGCGGCCTGGCTTTCTGCCGCCGGATTCCACCAAGGGTCGTAAATAATAACGGTATCCGCTTCAGTCAGATTTAAACCGACTCCACCTGCCTTTAGGCTGATAAGAAAAACATCCACGGCGCCGCTTTTAAACAGTTCAATCGCTTCGTCGCGTTTGCGGGTTTGGCCGGTCAGTTTGCTGTAAGCAATTTTTCGGGTATTTAATTCATCTTCAATCAAGGCAATCATGCGGGTGAACTGTGAAAAAATCAGAATGCGTCGGCCTTCTTCCAGTTGTTCCGGCAATAGCTCCATCAACAGGTCAAGCTTGGCTGATTCTTTTACTTTTAGGGCTTCTTTTAGCGATAGCGTGCGCGGATCACAGCAGGTCTGGCGCAGCTTTAGCAAGGCATCCAAAATGGTGATATGGCTGCGTGACAAGCCTTTTTCGGCAATCGCGTCACGGACTTTTTTCTCCATCGTCAGGCGGATGCTTTCGTATAAAGCGGCCTGTTTTGGATGCAGGGGTACTGAACGAATAATTTCAGTTTTAGGCGGCAATTCATTGGCGACTTCCTGTTTGGTTCGACGCAGCATAAAAGGCGCAAGACGATTTGACAGCCGTAGTCGTTGTTCGCTATCACCATAAACTTCAATAGGCGTGCGGAAGCGTTTTTTAAAGGTGGCATTGTCACTTAAAAAACCAGGCATCAAGAAATCAAATTGCGCCCAAAGTTCGCCTAAATGATTTTCCATGGGCGTACCGGTTAAACACAAGCGGTGATTGGTTTTAATCTGGCGCACCATTTGGGCCGCTATCGAAGTCGGATTTTTAATGGTTTGGGCTTCGTCCAAAATCAAATAATGATAGTCATGCTTAAGCAGGGTTTCGTCGTCTCTGCTTAACAATGGATAAGTCGTCAGTACCAGATCATAGTCATTGATTTGATCGAACAACTGTTTGCGGTCTGCACCCTGCAAGGTTAATACTTTTAGCTCTGGCGTAAAGCGTTCGGTTTCACGTCGCCAGTTGCTCATCAAGCTGGTGGGGGCAATAATTAAACAGGGCAGCGTCATCCGGCCACTTTGTTTTTCAAGTAACAAATGTGTGAGTGTTTGAACGGTTTTGCCTAATCCCATATCGTCCGCAAGAATGCCGCCGAATTTATATTCGCGCAAGAACTGCAACCAGTTAAGTCCCTGTTGTTGGTAATGGCGCAAGTCTGCCTGCAAGTTGACAGGCAAGG
>CAIMDR010000002.1 GCA_903839795.1 uncultured Methylococcaceae bacterium
ATCCGGAACTGATAAAAGCCCAAGTATTGCGACAGTTTAAGGAAGACGAGTTGCACAATTGGCTGTATGAAGCGGTTGACGATCAGGAATGGGAGCGTGCCTGGATGGAGTACTACAAGCCGATGAAGTTTGCCGACAAACTCTGGGTTTGCCCAACCGATCAGGAACAACACGAACCCGGAACGGTTTGCCTAACGCTAGACCCCGGCCTTGCCTTTGGCACAGGCACGCATCCGACCACGGCGTTATGTCTGGAATGGCTGGCCAGTCATGACTTAACCGATAAAACAGTCATCGATTACGGCTGTGGTTCGGGCATATTGGCGGTTGCCGCGATATTGCTGGGCGCTAAAGTCGCACACGCGGTCGATATTGATCCGCAAGCCATAACAGCTACCCAAAGCAATGCCTTAAAAAACAACGTTCAGGATAAAATTAGCTGCTATTTACCGGAACAATTTACCCCTTTACAAGCTGACATTGTGTTGGCTAATATTCTCGCCAAACCTTTAATAGACATGTCTGAGCAGATTTGTAAATTAGTGGTTTCGGGCGGTCAACTGGTGTTATCGGGCATCCTGTACGAACAAGCCGAAGCGGTTATCAACGCTTACCAACACGCCATCGCTTTTAATCCTTTGGTACAACAAGAAGACTGGATCAGACTGGATGGCATCAAGCGTTAGCACTTTGCTCTTGTCAAACTTACTCTACAAAAAATTATAACTATGTCACTACCTGAAATTTATTTAAAAAAGAACGAAGACAAACGCCTGCGCAAAGGCCACTTGTGGGTTTTTAGCAATGAAGTGGATACTAAACGAACGGCACTTGAACAGTTTACCGCCGGTGATCTGGTACAAGTTAAAAGTGATGATGGTAAAGTCATGGGAACTGCTTACGTCAATCCTCAAACCCTGATTTGTGCACGTCTGTTATCAAGAAAGCCCAATCTAAAATGCGGTGCCAATTTTTTTAAAGAGCGCCTGACCACAGCCTTGGCCTTGCGTGAAAAACTGTTTGATAAACCTTACTATCGCCTCGTTTTTGGCGAAAGTGATGGCCTGCCCGGTTTGGTCATTGATCGTTTTGGAGCTGTCTTGTCGGTTCAAATAACCACCGCCGGTATTGAACAACGCAAAGAATCACTGCTTGCCGCACTGGTTGAATTATTAAGTCCCGTTGCCATCATTTTAAAAAATGACAACAGCCAACGAGAACTGGAAGGCTTAAGCCTGGAATCTGAAGTTGCCTACGGTGAACTCCCTGACACGCTCATCATTGAAGAAAATGGTGCGCACTTTAAAATAGATATTCTGGAAGGCCAAAAAACCGGCTGGTTTTATGACCATCGAAGCAGTCGCGCATTGTTGGCAAGTGTTGCGAAAAAGCAGCGGGTACTGGATTTATTCTCCT
Source organism: uncultured Methylococcaceae bacterium (assembly GCA_903839795.1). Taxonomy (GTDB): domain Bacteria; phylum Pseudomonadota; class Gammaproteobacteria; order Methylococcales; family Methylomonadaceae; genus Methylobacter_C. The sequence continues at coordinate 1,417 of CAIMDR010000002.1, forward strand.
ACACCGGAGCCTGGGGTATTCCGGCCGCACTGGCTGGCGCTTCTGAAGTCACTTGTGTAGATGCCTCTGAAGGTGCCCAGGCACTGGCCAAAGAAAATGCCCAGCTCAATCAGGTTGACGATAAAATGCACTTTGTGCGCAGTGATGTGTTTGATTTTCTAAAGCAGGCCCGACTGGAAAACCAACTTTATGATATTATTGTTCTTGATCCACCGGCATTGGTTAAACGCAAAAAAGATTTTAAACAAGGTTATGAAGCGTATCGCCGCTTAAACCAGCTTGCCCTCCAGGTTTTATCCAAGAACGGCATCTTGGTGTCAGCGTCTTGTTCTTATCACCTGAGCCGTGAAAATCTGCACGAGATTTTACGTTCTTCAGGGCGTCATATCGATCGGCATTTGGTATTTTTTGCAAGCGGCGGACAAGGACCAGATCATCCTGTCGACCCTGCATCGCCTGAGACTGAATACTTAAAAACCTTTTTTTGCTCAGTCTCCTCCAGTTTATAAAACCATTGAGACATCGTTATGCCCCTAATAGAATGTAACAATTCATGCACTCTTTGCGGTCAACGGGCAGTTTTGAAGAGCTTTACTCTAAACACAACAGACGGCTTGCTACAGTTTTGCTGCGCAGGCTGCCTTAGTATTTATCAGCTCCTTAATGAATACCAGGAAATACCATTAAGCGAACCATCATCACCCAATAAATGAGGATATCTAAAAAATGAAAGCATGCGATTCATGTTCCGGCCGTGCTGAAATCGGCAAAAATCATAAACAAATTCCTGTCCTGCAAAGAGCTGTGGGGTTGCTTCTTGTTTATCTGCCCATACTGACCTTACCGTTTGTATTTCTCAGTGCCTATCTGACTTATTATCACTTACGCATGATTGGCGGTGAAAATATTAAAACCTTGGCTGATTTTTTGCCGGAGAGAAGCAGTCATCGCTATAACCTGAAAAACCAAATCACCATGGATGGTTCATTTAAATTCAGCTTGGCGCAATCAAAACTGTACTGGATATTAAACTGCACCTGGTATTGCCCTGTCAGTGTTGCGCTTTTTGAGTGGCATGCTTATTTGGTCAAGATTGTTGAAAACTGGTGGTGTCCTTTCACCCATGAGAAAAAAGAAAGCTACAATAACGCCAAAATTGATAAGTCATTCTGGCATATTTATCCGGAAGATGAAGCCAAATTAAATCAAGAAGACCGTGACAATCCCATCTGGAATGATTCGACAGAGAAATGATTGAGATTCAAGGGGAAAGGTTAAAGGTACAAGGTAAAAACTGTCGCGTTACGTGATTCCAGTGCGTGATGGGGTTTGCAACCCCGTTACTCGCGTTTGAAATCTACTTAAACTTTTAAACGTTTCGGTCGGGGCTGCAAACCCCAACCGGCAACAAACGATTCTACGAGAAATAACACGGATTTAAGCGATAAGGTAAATACCCGCCGCCACCGATACCCCTTTAACCTTGCACCTTTAACCTTGAACCTGCCTTATCCATGCACATCGGCCCTTACCAGCTTGAAAATAATCTGATTCTTGCTCCCATGGCAGGGATCAGCGACCGTCCTTTTAGGGAATTATGCAAACAACTGGGTGCCGGGTTGGCCGTGTCTGAAATGGTGGCGTCTAATCCGGCTTTACGTCACCATAAACGAACGGTGTTAAAAGCGGATCATCAAGGGGAATCCGGTCTTCGTTCGGTACAAATTTTAGGGACGGATCCTCAGCAAATGGCCGAGGCCGCCCTGTTTAATGCACAACGTGGCGCTCATATTATTGACATAAACATGGGTTGTCCGGCAAAAAAAGTGTGTTCAGTGGCCGCAGGTTCTGCGTTATTAAGAGACGAAGCATTGGTTAAAAAAATACTCGATGCTGTCGTTAATGCCGTCGATATTCCGGTCACGCTAAAAATTCGTACCGGCTGGGATTTACACAGCCGTAATGCCGTTCAAATCGCAAAAATAGCGGAACAATCGGGCATTGCCGCACTCACCCTCCACGGCAGAACCCGTGCCTGTAAATTTAACGGGGCAGCAGAATATGAAACAATTAAAAAAGTTAAGCAATCAGTTAGCATCCCCATTATTGCTAACGGCGATATTGATTCAGCGGAAAAAGCCGGCTACGTGCTGGCGACCACAGGCGCAGATGCCATTATGATCGGTCGAGCCGCGCAAGGAAATCCATGGCTGTTTAATGAAATAAGTTATTTTCTTAAAACCGGAAAAACCATTGAAAAACCAACAGATTCGACTATTCACAGCACCCTTCTGAGTCATCTGGAGCAACTATATAGCTTCTATGGAAATGTCAGCGGTGTTAGAATAGCCCGAAAACATATTGGCTGGTATTTTAAACATCTGGGCTCCATAAGCCAGGATACAAAAAACAACATCAACCAGGCCACGTGTCCTTCCCGACAACTAGTGCTGATTAATTCAGCATTTAATCTTTTATTAAACGATAGTGCTGCATAATATGAACGTGTCTCAAAACAGTGCTGAAATCATTAACATTAACAGCAAAAAAACCGTACTGTTACCCTTATCCGCGTATGTCAAACAGGCCGTAGAACTCTATCTTTCGCAATTAAGCGGTCATGATGCCGTGGGTTTACATGCCATGGTCATCAGCGAAGTTGAAAAACCCTTATTGGAAGCCGCACTGGAACATTCTGGATACAACCAAACCAAAGCCGCAAAAGCGCTTGGCCTGAGCCGCAGCACTTTACGCAAAAAACTGGATCAGTACGGTATATCCTAAAGCCTGACAGGGTGCAGTTTAACCCTGTCCCACCACTCTTTCACTAATCAAACCATCATCAAAAGGTCTGCATGAACAAAAAAATCACTCGCGCCCTAATCAGCGTTTCCGATAAATCCGGTATCGTCGATTTTTGTCGGGAATTGAATCAACTGGGTATTGAAATTCTGTCCACTGGCGGCACTGCCAAAACCTTGGCAGAACATAAAATCCCCGTGACTGAAGTGTCTGATTACACGGGCTTTCCAGAAATGATGGATGGTCGGGTTAAAACCTTGCATCCCAAAGTTCATGGCGGCATTTTAGGCCGCAGGGGAATTGATGATGCGATTATGGCAGCAAACGGTATCAGCCCCATTGATATGGTTGTCGTTAATTTATACCCGTTTGAGCAAACCGTAGCCAATCCTGATTGCGACCTGGAAACGGCGATTGAAAATATAGATATCGGCGGGCCGACCATGATCCGCGCCGCCGCTAAAAACCATGCCGACGTTGCCATTATTGTGCACCCATCGGACTACGCTGCAACCATCGCCGAACTAAAAAGCGCCGATAACTGCCTGTCTGATAAAACCCGTTTTAATCTGGCACTCAAAAGCTTTGAGCACACCGCGCGTTACGACACCGCAATTGCCACTTATTTAGCGGCTATCAACGGAACCCGGTTTCCTGAAACGCTTAATTTACAGTTTTATCATAACCAAACCATGCGTTATGGTGAAAATCCTCATCAAAATGCGGCTTTTTATCGGGAAAAATCTCCGGCATCGGGTACGATTTCTGCGGCCAATCAACTTCAAGGCAAAGAATTATCCTACAACAATATTGCTGATGCCGATGCAGCCTTGGAATGTGTTAAATCCTTCACGGACAAACCGACCTGCGTTATCGTTAAACATGCCAACCCCTGTGGTGTAGCTGAAGCTGACGATATTTTTACGGCCTACGATAAAGCCTACGCAACCGATCCAACCTCTGCGTTTGGCGGCATTATCGCTTTTAACCGTGAACTGGATGAGCAAACCGCCGCTGAAATCATCAAGCGTCAATTTGTCGAAGTTATTATTGCACCGACCATCACACCAGCGGCAATAGCGGTTCTGGCCGACAAGCAAAATATTCGGGTATTGGCTTGTGGTGAATGGGACAGCGCCAAGCAACCGTCTCTCGACTTTAAACGTGTAGCCGGTGGCCTTCTGGTTCAGGATAAGGATTTGGGCGAAATAACCCGTGCCGACATTAAAGTCGTCAGTCAACGCACACCGACCGAACAAGAACTGGCGGATTTATTATTCGCCTGGAAGGTCGCCAAGTTCGTTAAATCCAATGCCATCGTTTACTGTAAAAATGGTCAGACTATCGGTGTCGGCGCAGGACAAATGAGTCGAGTCTATTCTGCCAAAATCGCCGGTATCAAAGCCGCCGATGAAGGGTTGATCGTTCCCGGTTCGGCCATGGCTTCAGATGCTTTCTTTCCTTTTAGAGACGGCATAGACGCCGCCGCAGAAGCCGGCATAACCGCTATTATTCAGCCCGGTGGTTCGATGCGTGATAATGAAGTGATTGCCGCCGCCGATGAGCATAATATCGCCATGGTATTTACCGGTATGCGTCATTTTAGACATTAAGCAACGTACATGAAATAACTTGACCATTTATCCCCTCACCCCAATCCTCTCCCGGAGGGAGAAGGAGCAAGATGCCTAAGTTATTTCATACGCATTCCTAATGCTACTCGCAAAAAATAAACCGCTAGAGATTCACTGATTAAATCCCTGTATTTCCACTTAAAATAGAATACAGGCAAGGCTAAACCATAAACGGTTCCGACTTGGTTGATAGCCGAACTTTATTATAATCCGTGAATCTGTAGCAACTGTGATAGGGGGTATTTTTACGATTTACCTTAATCTAAAACACGGAGACTACATCATGAAAATCCTCATCGTTGGTGGCGGCGGGCGTGAACACGCCCTCGCCTGGAAAGCCAAACAATCAACTAAAGTACAAAAAGTATTTGTAGCACCGGGTAATCCGGGAACGGCACTTGAATCCGCTATTGAAAACGTTGCTATCGGGGTTGAAGATATTGCCGGTTTACTGGCTTTTGCCCAAAAAGAACACATCGACTTAACGATCATCGGCCCTGAAATCCCCTTGGTGCTGGGTATCGTTGACCGCTTTCAAGAAGCCGGTTTACCCTGTTTTGGACCCACCGCTAGAGCCGCACAACTGGAAGGTTCAAAGACTTTTTGCAAAGACTTTATGATTCGTCATCATATTCCGACGGCCAGTTATCAATCCTTTACCGATAAAGACCTGGCTATTGCCTATATCCGTCAACAAGGTGCGCCTATTGTTGTCAAAGCCGACGGCTTGGCCGCAGGTAAAGGCGTTATCGTCGCACAAACCGAACAAGAAGCCATCGGTGCGGTTGAAGACATGTTATCCGGCAATGTTTATGGCGAAGCCGGTAACCGGGTGGTCATTGAAGAATTTCTGACGGGTGAAGAAGCCAGCTTTATTGTTATTGCCGATGGCAAACATGCCTTGCCGATGGCAACCTCACAAGATCATAAAGCCCGTGACAATGGTGACAAAGGCCCCAACACCGGCGGCATGGGCGCTTATTCTCCAGCGCCCGTTGTTACCCCTGAAATTTTTGAGCGGGTTATGCGTGATGTCATTGAGCCTACCTTAAAAGGCATGACAGACGATGGTTTGCCTTACACCGGCTTTCTTTACGCCGGCTTAATGATAGCCCCTAATGGTGCTATTAAAGTGCTGGAATATAACTGCCGCTTTGGTGATCCTGAAACGCAACCGATTATGATGCGCATGAAAAGTGATCTGGTCGAACTGTGTGAAGCCGCCTTGACAGGAAACCTTGATAAAACCAGCACCGAATGGGACGAACGCGTTGCCTTGGGCGTTGTTTTGGCAGCGGGTGGCTATCCGGATGACTATCAAAAAGGCGCGGTTATTTCAGGATTACCCACACAAGAACAGGAAGACAGCAAAGTATTTCATGCCGGCACACAACAAGTTGGCGACGACATAGTCACTGCCGGTGGACGCGTCTTATGCGCCTGTGCTCTGGGACAAGATATTCAGGAAGCACAAACCAAAGCCTACGTATTAGCAGACAAAATTCATTGGAATAACATTTATTACCGCACAGACATTGGCTTTAAAGCGATAAAAAGTTAAGAGTCATTAACAAGAAAATGGGCGCTCAACTTAAGCCGGGATAATGTGAATAGACTCTGTTATTCGTTGTGCAAGCTCTGCTTGTAAACAAGCAAAGTCTAATGCCGCTTTGTTCCGCTTAAGTGGGTCACTGCCCACAGTTAAGCAAAAGTTGTTTAAAATGGAGTGCAACCGCGTCAGCTGTAGCCTGTAAAACAGCTAAAGCTGTTTTACTCCAGCCGCAATATTATATTGTTACGATGCGTAACTGTGGGCAGTTGCCTAAGTGTCTCTACACATAATTCCTGCACAAAACGAAGGTGCAATTAAAAAAATCTTCGAGCACAATAAATCCCTGTATCTCTTTTGTAGTATGGATTGTGACTCTTCAACTCAAACACTAACTATAAATATCAGTTGATATTTATTTGATTTTGTGATTTACTGCACAAAAATCATAAAGCCAAACCTATAGAATAGTAGGATCGTAAAGTCAGGTATCCGATACAAATAAAAAAACCTGACAGCCAGTCATATCATTTCGTTAAAATTACCAGGATTGGGTTTAGTTTTTTATTGGGTATAAATTAACCCTGTTTTCAGAGTCAATCAAGACTGACTCCCATTGATTCTGATGTCTTAACCATCTTTGGAGGATTGAAAATGAACTATAAAAACCTCTATATTGCCTGTGTACTTAGCAGCGCATTATTGTCAGTCGGGTCAGCTTATGCTAATGAGCCTGACCCTGGCTACCTGTCCCAATTCACGTCAAAATTTACTCAGGGGCTATCCAATACAACAACCGGCTTAATTGAGTTACCAAAAAATGTTATTAACATCAGTCACGATGAAAATATTTTTGTTGGTTTAACATGGGGAGTACTACGTGGTGTAATACATTCCGTCAGCCGAACGGTTGTAGGAGCCGCAGAATTAATTACCTCACCCATTCCAACCGATGATTATATTTCACCGCCTTATGTATGGGATCGCTTTAGCGAGGATACGCGTTACTTCGGCATTCATATTCCAGGATTCTGGACTACGTATGGGCCGCTGGATGATGGCGAATAGATTTGCCCCCATTAAATAACCGTTGTATCCATCCACTACAACGTTGTGGGTGGTTTGCACTGAGAGGATAAAATCATGAACAAACAATATGTTTACCTGCCATTTGCAGTGTTAGTCTTAGCTCTTACGGCCTGTACGCCGCCAGAGAAAGATATTCCCGGACTCACCTCGGGCATTGATGCCGCAGTAGCCGGCCATTATGGTCAATCAGTTTACCATGAGGAATTGGCCGAAGAAAAATTAGAGAAAGCCAATAATGTATTGGATCATTGGAAAAACGATCAATACTGGAATATTGATGAACGGCAAAAAGCCATGGATGCTGCAAAAGAAGCTGCCGAGCACCGGCTTGCATCAGAAAAAGAGCTGTGCCAATGGTTAACATCCGTGCATGGACAAAACCATCATCAAACTGAAGCCGCTAAACAAACGGCCGCGTATTTCAAAACCGGCAGTGCAATACCTTACAAAACCAATGATCACCACATTTCAAGCTTGGGCAAATATCTGGAACATCACCCAGACGCAACCGCAGATGTCATCGCTTATACCGATACGGTTGGCAGCTCGGAGAGCAATCAAAGTTTATCCGAAAGAAGAGCCGCAACCGTTAGTCAAATGTTGATAGAAAAAGGGGCTAAACCGGAGCAACTGCGCGTTACCGCATTGGGTGAAGCGCAAGGCGGCCCCGATAACACGCCAGATCAGGAGCATCGGACAGTCGCAATCAGTACGGTTCATCCAAACTATATTGATTGTCCCGATTTAAAATAACCGCTATAAATAAACCCATGCTGTTATTCATGTCGCTGCATGGGTTATTTATTTATACCGAACCATTTAACAGCCTCTGGAAGCTACACTTACAGGGCTTTATCATTTTTTTTGATTTTGATGGGCGATGGGTGTTGTCCATCGCTGATAAATTAAGCCCCTTCGGGGCTTTTTAATTCGCCAGACAGTCCGGGTTGGCATCTCTTTTAGTTCCCGACATTTCCACGTTAAAATAGCACGATGACGTTGAGGCAAGGTATCGATATTATGCTGTTATCCGTTTAATATTGGGCAACGAAAAGATGTTACCCAACCTTGGTC
>CAIMDR010000003.1 GCA_903839795.1 uncultured Methylococcaceae bacterium
AACACAGCAGTAAGCATAAAATAGAGAAAAAAATTAACTTGTTGAAAAATATAGCAATAAAAATAATACAATATTGTAAATAGGGGGTGCGGAATGTCGGGTCCAACAACAATTGATGTCTGGCTTCAAACTGAAAGAGGAAGAGGACTAGCTATTGGAGACGGGTCGAATAATCACAAGGAATGCCGTTTCCTGGCCGAGCCGGAATTAAATGTGCACTCGTGTTTATTGTATTCATGATTTTTAGTGTTGGCCTTATTCCGCTGACCGGTACGATTAGATTACCCTAAAAACCTCATTTAGCCACAGATTTACACAGATAAGCACTGATAATACATGATGTTACGGACGACTGACCATTTACCAAAAGTGTGATCAAAAGAATTGATTTAACACGTTGTTTATCTGAGTAAATCCGTGTTTATCCGTGGCTCAAATACGTTTTGTAGGATTACTGGTTGTGATTTTTTGCCCGGCCGGGTTTAAAAAACTCGTCGATACTATTTATGTGGATGAAAATGACTTATTATTCAATACCTTGTTATGAGTTGTTTGGTTTTATGTTGGAAACAGCCATTAATACTGCTAAGCGTGTCGACTATGTCACATAACAAAACCATTGTCATGATCAACTAAAACGGGACCCTGTTTGACAGGTTGTAAGTATTTCCCCCCCCCCCTTTGAAAAAGGGGGGACTGAATAGTTGCGATAGGCTAAGTCATCAAACCGATTATTTTGGTCAGTTTTTACGTTAAAAGCTGGCCAAAATTAGATAATGATAATGATAATTCTGCAAGCTTTTAGAATTGCTCGTTCAGTAGTTGCACCGCACAAGCTATTCCATCGTTGGTTTGCATGAGTTGACTTGCTCTTTTGGCGTTGTCTTGCATTGTCTTTGAATCCAATAGTGTTCTTATGCCCGTAGCCAAGGCGACGGCAGTCACTTTTTTTGCCGGTAAAGGGTTTCCCGCCAACCCCAGCGCTTGTAATTGTCTGGCCCAGAATAATTGCTCATCCATAAACGGCACCACCACGGAAGGACAGCCTGCACGGGTTGCTGCATGCGTAGTTCCTGCGCCGCCGTGATGAATGATGGCAACACAATGTTTGAATAGCGGTTGATGCGGATGTCTACCAATGAAATAGACCTGATCGGTAATACGGTCAGCAGGATAACGTTTTGAACTGGTCTGGATAATGGCTCGGCAACCCGCCAAAGTCACCGCTTCTAAAAACAGTTCCATACTCCAGTCGGGGACCGCCTGTTGCAAACTACCAAAAGTCATATAAATCGGTGCTGCGCCATTATCCAGAAACTCGGCAAGATTCGCTGGCATCGTCCACTGCCGAGCATCTTCCGTTAAATTCAGAAAGCCGCAGATCCGATGATACGGTTGCCAATGCTTGGATGAAGGGCAAAACAACGGATCGACCGCGACCAAATTGAGTTGTTGTGAGGCAAGCAGTTCAGTCAGCATATTGGCAGGGGGTGTTTCGCCCGCTTCTCGCCATAACCGACTTAAAGGTTTTTTCAATGCCCAATTGAAGGCCACGTCCAGCAGTTTCCAGCTCAATTTGTTGATATGGCAGCCCAAATCCGGAAAGCTGAAAGGCGGTAGGGTAGGATTGGGTATACCTGCATGGCACAAGGTCACGCTGAAAAAAGGTTTTTGCTGCTGTAGCGCTGCCAATTTTAGAGGATAGAGAAAATGATGGCCGATCACATAGTCGTTATCTGCGACTAATTGTTGTGCAGCCAGATACACCGCTTGCTCGCAAGGAAAGAACGCTTCGTCAAGTAACGCCCGTAGCCATTGCAGAGGATGCATACGAAACGAACGCTGGGCAAAATCCTGCATATTGAAATCAATATGCTCGGGTACTTGCCGATAGACAATCCCCATCTGCTCACAAATTCTGTGATAACTGTGGTTGTCGATGCTGCTGACTACAAGCGTTACTTGGTGGCCTGCTTTTTGTAGGCCATCAGCCAACGCCAACATCGGACGAATGTCACCATTGGAGCCCCAGGTTTGTATGCCTATTTTCATAAGATGATTAGAATTTATTCCGTAATGCTAAATTTGTCACGCACAGCATCTATGCTGTTGCTCGTTTCCTTGCGAGGTTTGAAGTGAGTAGCTGACTTAGCCGGTAAATTGACGTTTGCACCCGTTTTAGGCTTACGCGCAATAGGGGAAGGCCGATGTAGGCCATCAAAACGACCAAAACTTCTCATTTCAATCCGCTCGCCTTGGGCCAAGGTATCTGCCATTTTCTTCAACAGGCAACTAATCATCAACTTTAGATCGTCTAACTGATAACTGTGTAATTTATCCTAAAAAACGTATTTGAGCCACAGATAAACACGGATTTACTCAGATAAACAAAGCGCTAGATCAATTCTTTTGACTACCCTTTTGGTAAATCATCAGTAGTGCGTAACATCATGTATTATCAGTGCTTATCTGTGTAAATCTGTGGCTAAATGAGGATTTTAGGTTTATCTTTTAACGCATCCACCCGTTCTGATTTAACCTATGTTAAACTCGCTTTTTATAGAGTGGTTATTTTAGCAGGTTAAAGAACCGCTATTAAAAATTACCACTATCAGAGTCGTTTTTTCGGGTTAAATACATCAGTAGTTAATAAAAAGTAAGATAACAAAGGCTGCCGGTAAATTTTGACGCTCTTTTTTGGTAAAACCGATAAATTGCCATGCTTTTTAACAGCCCCTGAAGAAATCCGCTCGAAAATACCGTTTTTTAATTGTGGCGGCTATGTGTTGTTCAATAATCATTGACGTGGATAACAAGTAAGGTCATGCTGATCTCATGGACTTTAAGGTTCACAGTGGGTACTGTTTTTTACCATTCTTTTGCCAAAAAGAAAGGATAGCATTAAGGTTCCTGTATGCTGTTCAAATCGTCGCTGTTTTTTAAATTGGAGGTTATCCGTGAATGATCTGAAACCTTTTTTGGAGCGCTCTTTACGTTCACTGCCCGTTTCGCCACTGGCTGTCCTGCTGGTCATTATCCTGTTGATGGGAGTAATGATGTCGTTTTATACCATTCCGGCAGAGTCGGAAGGTATTGTGCTCCGGTTTGGCAAGTATATCGAAAAAGTGCCGTCCGGTTTGCATGCCAAGCTGCCCTTTGGCATCGATAATGTCATTTTGGTACCGACCCAGCGCCAGCAAAAACTGGAATTCGGCTTTGCCACGCCCGGTTTCACTAATCCCGATCAAATCAGTGACGCGCCTATTTTGGAAAAATCAATGGTTACCGGTGACCTGAATTCGGCTCTGGTGGAATGGATAGTGCAATACCGCATTACTGATCCTGAAAAATATTTGTTCGATGTGCGTAATCCGGGGCAAACCTTAAGAGACCTCTCGGAAGCAGTCATGCGCGAGGTGGTCGGCGATCGGACGGTTGACGAAATTATTACTATTGGCCGACAGGAGATCGAGGATACCGCGCTCGAACGCACCCGGGAGCTTGCGGATCGTTATCGGCTCGGCGTTTCGATAAACCAGGTGCAACTGAAGAATGTTAATCCGCCCCTATCGGTGCAGCCATCGTTTAATGAAGTGAATCGTGCCCAGCAAGACCGGGAAAATGTCATCAATCTGGCTAACGGCGAGTACAACAAGGCGGTGCCGCGCGCCCGTGGCGAGGCCGATCAGAAAATCCGCGCCGCTGAAGGTTATCGGTTTAAGCGGATTAACGAAGCGGAAGGCGATGTTTCCGCTTTTAACCAGGTGCTGAAGCAATATATCAAGGCGCCGGAGGTGACCCGTACACGTATTTATCTTGAAACCTTAGGTGATGTTCTACCGCAGGCCAGGCAGCAGATTATCGTTGATGACACGATTCAACAGATATTGCCGATGCTGCCTTTACCATCCAAAGCGTTGGAGGAACCAAAATGAGTCTGTCTAAAAAAAGCGGGTTGTTAATCGGTGCTTTGGCGATTGCACTGTATTTGTCAACCTATACGGTTAATCAGGCCGAGCAGGTTATTATCACTCAATTCGGGAGACCGGTCGGCGACCCTATCACCAGTCCCGGTTTGCATTTCAAAATGCCTTTTGTTCAGCAGGTCAACAGTTTCGACAAACGCTATCTGGCCTGGGATGGGCCGATGGTTGAGATGTCGACCAAGGACAAGACCTATGTCCAAGTTGATACCTTCGCCCGTTGGCGGATTACCGATCCGATGCGTTATTACCTGAGGCTTAGGGATGAACGCAGCGCCCAGTCCAGATTGGAGGACATATTAGGCAGCGAAACCCGCACCGCGATTGCCCGGCACGAGTTGATTGAGGTGGTGCGCACCACTAAAGAGCGCCAACCGCTTCAGGATGAGAGCCTGACCGGGCACTTAACCGGTGAAGGCACGCTCGGGGTATTACGGCCGATCCACGTTGGACGGGTCGCTATCGAGAAAGACGTGTTTGATGCGGCGGCGCCGAAATTGGCCGAGTTTGGCATTGAACTGCTCGACGTCCGCTTCAAGCGCATCAATTACAATCAGCAAGTGCTGGAACGCATCTACCAACGGATGATCAGCGAACGTCTGCAGATCGCGGAGCGCTTTCGTTCCGAAGGCGAGGGCGAGGCGGCACGTATCAACGGCAACAAGGAGCGAGATATCAACCAGATCGAGTCCACGGCCTATAAGCAAGTACAGGAAATCCAGGGCGAAGCCGATGCCAAAGCCACGGAAATCTATGCCCTGGCTTACGCCCAGAATGCCGAGTCCGCAGAGTTCTATAAGTTTCTCAAGAGCATGGAGACCTATCGCAAGGTCATTAACACCGATGCAACTATCGTGCTTTCAACCAACAGTGACCTGTTTACCTTGCTTAAAAGGGTGGAACAGAAAAACCATTAAGTCGTCACTGCCTAATGAACCACTATGCAATTTATGAAAAAAGCAGTCTTGATAGTCATTAGTACCTGCTTGTTAGTACCGGTATTTCTTGTCAGAATAAAAAATCCTTGCCAAAAAATACGGTTGCAGAGGAAGCCACAGGCAGAACCATTAATTCTGTAACTTTTAGTTGCGCCGGAAATAAAACCATTCAACCTAAAAACCTCATTTAGCCACAGATTTACACAGATAAGCACTGATAATAAAGGATGCTACGCACGACTGACAATTCACCAAAAAGGTGATCAAAAGAATTGGTCTAACGCGTTGTTTATCTGAGTAAATCCGTGTTTATCCGTGGCTCAAATACGTTTTTTAGATTCAAGCGCTATTCTTTGAAGATAAAGCGGAACTCCTTCTTTGGAAACTGTCTTTTTTATTTGACGCCAACCAACTCCCGCCAATCGGTCGTATAGCGGGGTGATACTCGCTCCGCTTTCGGCTTCCAGGATTTATCAAAGCCGGTGGCGGCTACTGAAACAGCCTTAGGAAAGCGTTGGTTGACCTGATCCATAGCCGCCATTAAGGGACGGTTTTCCGTGGGCAAGCTGCTCTCTACAAAATCGAACAATTCAAGCTGGCCAGGCGCTGATTGTGACACAAGTTGGCTAAGCTGCACACCGCATTTTTGGTAGCCGTAACCGGTTTTGAAGATCGCCGTTAGCAAACGGTTGGCGGTGGTAATCAGTGTACGGGTGTCTTGGGTAGCGGTCTCGAACTTGAGAGTCGCCGAACGCTGATATTGCGGTTCTTGGGTATTGAACGGACTGGTTCTGATAAAAACCGTGATACAGCCGGTCACCGAATGTTGTTTTCTGAGTTTTTCGGCGGCCCGACTGCAAAACTCGGCTAAGGCAGCGGACAGTTCTTTGTATTCGGTCAGTCGACGACTAAAACTGCGGGAACAGACAAGCTGCTGTTTGTTGGCGGTAATCTCTTGTAGTTCCAAACAGGGAATGCCGTTCAATTCCATCACGGTTCTGGCGACCACAATAGTTAATTGAGCTTGAAGGCGTTCACTGGATTGTGACGCCAAATCCCAAACGCTATGGATGCCGAGTTGATTTAATGTTGCCGTGGTGCGCGAACCAATGCCCCACACTTCGCCGACCGGTACGATGCGCATTAGTTTTTCCCGGCGCACCGGGTCTGATAAATCCAGAACACCGCCGGTTTTTAGCCACTTTTTGGCGGCAAAATTCGCCAGTTTGGCCAGTGTTTTTGTCGGTCCCATGCCCACACAGATGGGAATGCCGGTGGCGCGGACGACCGCTTTTTTGATTCGGTGACCATAAGTAACTGGGTCTTGGTGGCAAACGCCCGTCAAATCCAAAAATGCCTCGTCGATGGAATACACTTCAAGTCTGGGCGCGAATTCTTCTAAAATTGACATTACCCTCGCAGACATGTCCGCGTACAACGAATAGTGGGATGAAAACAGCTGAATCTGGTGTTGATTGACCAGTTGCTGAATCTGGAACAGCGGCACCCCCATTTTTATCCCCAGGTCTTTCACTTCTTTGCTACGGGCAACCACGCAACCGTCATTATTACTGAGCACGACCACCGGCTTGCCGATTAAATCAGGCCGGAAGACCCGCTCACAGGAAACGTAAAAATTGTTGCAATCCGCTAAGGCAATCAGTGCTTGCATTACAGCGGATGAATCACGTTGGTGACTACGCCCCAGATCACCAGGTCCAAGTCATCATAAATGACGATAGTGGCATACGCCGGATTTTCTGCGTTCAGTTGCCATTGCCCCTTCTCCCTCGCCAAGCGTTTAACGGTTAATTCGCCATTCAAGGCACAAATCACGATTTTACCCGGCACGGCTTCAAGGGAACGATCAACGACTAAAATATCATTGGGATGGATGCCGGCACCGAGCATGGATTCGCCTTGCGCACGCACAAAGAAGGTCGCCGCCGGTTTTTGTACCAACAGCTCGTTTAGATCCAGATTTTTCTCGACGTAATCATCGGCAGGCGAGGGAAAGCCGGCGGCGACTTTGCCGCTAAATAAGGGTAACGGCAGTACCCAAGGCCGTAGCGTCGGCAATAGCACAGTAAAAGCAGTCATGGTCATCAGTAGGGTAGGGGGGTAAAGTCTATTATTAATGGTTTCTTTTTTGTTTTCTTTTTGTTCTCTTTTTGGTTGCATTCTAGTTTATTTTTGCTAAAATAACAAAAAATTTAAAGCAGAGCGAGAAGCGACAACCCATGAGCGTATTAACCCGGCGACAACGAGAGATTTATAATTTTCTTTGCGACAACACCGACAGTTTTTTGCGTCCGCCCAGTCTGGATGAACTCTGTGCGGCGCTGGGCATGGCCTCGCGAGGCTCTTTGTACAAGCACATCATGGCGTTGATTAACGCGGGTCTGGTAGAACCCTTTACCGGCAATAAACAAGGCGGTGTTCGCCTGACTACTCAGGCGCAGGGCGATGAGGCCGGTTTTGAGCAAGGCTTGCCCTTTGTCGGCTTAATTGCCGCCGGCAAGCCGATTGAAGCCTTGGCCACTCTCAGTTACATGACCGTACCGGATGCCCTGAAAACCGATAAGTCTTGCTATGTATTGCAGGTTAAAGGCGACTCCATGATCGAGGCCGGTATTTTTGATGGCGACTGGGTGGTTATCGAACAACGTGATTATGCCAGTAACGGGGAAATCGTGGTTGCGTTGATCGACAACTTTGAGGCCACCTTAAAATACCTTGAGCAGACCGCCGAACAAGTGTTGCTACTGCCCGCCAATGCCAACATGACAGCGCTGTCCTACCGTCCCGAGCAAGTTACCATTCAGGGCGTATTGGTGGGGCAAATGCGCAGTTACCGATCTCATTAAGTACCCACATTAAGTCTATTCTTATCACGAGGAGAACTACCATGCACCCTAAAATTCACATGCACGATCAAGTATTCAACAAAGTTAACGACATAATGAAGCATTACAAAAGAACGCCGGTAGAACAGTTGCTCTACTTTATCAAGCATTTTATCAAGCACGCTTCAGTTGTCTGATGGCCGCGCTGACTCCTCCCGTGGCGGCGTTATCTTGACGTCGCCACCCCGCCTGGCCTTTGTTGATCTGGAAACCACCGGTGCCAACGCCCTGGTGGATCGCATTACCGAGATTGGCGTGGTGCTGGTGGATGAACACGGCGTGCGGGAGTGGAGCCGATTACTGCAGCCGCAAATCCGCATTCCGGCCTTCATCGAACAATTAACCGGTATAACCAACGCCATGGTGATTGATGCTCCGCGTTTTGAGGCGGTTGCAGAAGAACTGGCCGCGCTGTTACACGGCTATCTGTTTATTGCCCATAATGCCCGCTTTGATTACGGCTTTCTGAAGAACGAATTCAAACGCTCAGGGCTGACGTTTCGGCCTGCAGTGTTGTGTACCGTCAAATTGTCCAGGGCGCTGTTTCCCCAGTACAAACATCACAATCTCGACAGCCTTATTGAGCGCTACGGCCTGACCGTCACCACCCGACACAGAGCACTTGGCGATGCCCGACTTATTCATCAATTTTGGCAGCAGATCCACCTAACACAGGCGGCTGCCCTCATCACCGATACCGTACAAAAACTGGTTGCACGCTCCAGCCTGCCGTCATATATTGATCGCAGACTAATCGACGATCTGCCCGTGTCCCCGGGCGTGTATCTGTTTTATGGTGAAAATGACTTACCGTTATATATCGGCAAAAGCACGAATATCAGACAGCGGGTCTTATCACATTTCTCGGCCGATCACAGTCATGGCAAGGAAATGAGTTTATCGCAACAACTACGCCGTATTGACTGGATTGAAA
Source organism: uncultured Methylococcaceae bacterium (assembly GCA_903839795.1). Classification (GTDB taxonomy): domain Bacteria; phylum Pseudomonadota; class Gammaproteobacteria; order Methylococcales; family Methylomonadaceae; genus Methylobacter_C. The sequence goes on from CAIMDR010000003.1 coordinate 8,762, forward strand.
CAGCGGGTGAATGGGGTGCGCTGCTGAAAGAAGCCACCCTTATCAAGACCCTGCAGCCGATACATAATAGGCGTTTGCGCCGCAACAATGCCTTGTGCGCATGGCAACTGCAACAACAAGCCGACCATCTGCGTCCGGTGCTGACGTGGGCGGACGACCTTGATTTTGGTGAGCAGGCTAACCTGCATGGCCTTTATCACAACCAACGCGATGCCCAAAAAGCGCTCCGCACCATGGCGGATCAACATCAGTTATGCTTAAGCGTAGTAGGCCTCGAAAAGACCTCAAAGGGACGCCCTTGTTTTGCCCGGCAGTTAAAAAAATGTCAAGGCGCCTGTATCGGTGAAGAAAAGCCGGTCGATCATGCCGCGCGACTGCTGATAGCGATGACTAAGCTTAAACTTGCCACGTGGCCCTATTCCGGTGTGGTGGGTCTTAAGCAAGGTGATGAGCTACATCTCATTGATCATTGGTGTTATTTGGGTACCGCCAAAAATGAAGCAGAAGTACACGACTTGTTAAGCGCCAGTCGACCGGCCTTTGATCGGGATACTTATATGATTCTTATCAAAGCCCTGAAGAAATCGGTAAGATTAATACACCTTGAGCGGGGCGATTCACATCTGTGATGGTATCAGTAATCGTCACGTCTCAGACTGGTGTTAGGCTTGGGTCGAGCCTCATTCCGTGATGCCGAAGGTGTTACTCGCTGCAGCCGTGTGGTCTCTCATTTCCAAGCCTGGCTTAACGTGAACAGTGACTTTGGCGGGTCAATTAATAACCTCAGGCAGCTCGCAATAAATACCCCCCAATTTATAGTTTCCCCACGGTTAACTTAACGGCAATGACGTACCCGATACCTTGTCAATTTGGAGTTCAAACCTTGGTTTGTACGCTGTCCCTTAGGTGTCGCGATCCTGCATTGTCAGCTTTATATGGCGTGGCGCTGAGTCAAACCAAGGAGCTTGATGCGGCATTAACTGAATTGTTTGACGATGGTGCCAGTGTAATCAAGCCAGAACAATTAAGTTATTTGTTTGCACAATTAACCGGTACCTGTACTCTGCAATTTGATTTACAATCTTTTCTCAAGAAAGTTTTTTTCCAGAAATATTGAGGCGGGTTGTTTTACTCTTGCAAACCCTAATGACTCTATTCGGTTCACAAAATTATTCCGGCCTAACGGGTGCTTATGTCCGGCATCCTGACAATAGGCTTTGTATTCTGTGTTAAGATTTTTTGCGCTTTTCGTTGCTATTTTTGTACTGGACAATGATAATTTTTAAGGTAAATTGTAAAAGAGCCTAATAGAAATCGGCTTCAAAATTATTAATTAACCTTCAGTAAATCCCGTTAAACAGAGGAGAAAATCATGGGGCCTTTTTATCGACATACATCACAAGGAATGGGGCATTTTTTTGATCTGTTTTATGAATATCCAGCTTTAATGGTTATCTTTGTAGTCGGCACTGTCGCAGCGGGTATTTATTTTTGGCGCAAAAACAAAACGGAATAACAAGCGGTTTCATGATCTTTACTTAACCATCGCCTAATTATTTTGCGTTAGATTGTCTACTAGTCTGTACAAGTAGTAATAGTTATTTAATAACGTGCATGAAATAACTCAATCATTTATATCCCATGACCCCCTCCCTCCAAGAGGGCGAGGAATAAATATGCTTAAGCTATGTCATGCACTTCCTTAGGAACGAGCACGAAATAACTTGAGCGAGTAGTCGTTGTAATGCGATAAAGTTAAAGAACTAAAACATTGCCCCCAAACTTATAATAAAGCCTGCTTACTCAATAGAAATTGAAAAACAAATGCAAAGCGACTGGTGGGTATGTCAATCGCAATACCCAATTTGAGCGCATCACTGAATTAAGGGATTTATATACGGCTACGGGCAATCCTGTCCTCAGCGTGGATAGCAAAAAAGGAATTGATAGGTGATCTGTTTCGCAACGGTAAGGTCTATACAACTAAAATTATCGAAGTTTTTGATCATGATTTTCCTTCCTTAGCCGAAGGTATCGGTGTGCCCCATACTCTTTATGACATGGCCTGCAACGAAGCCTGCGTTAACATTGGGACGAGTCCACCTGACACTCTATTTTTTAACCGGATTTATGAAGTAGGCAGAAAAGTTGCCGCGGGGTTTAAAGAATCAATGCGAATTGTATTTGATAAGCATCTGGGGCAATAGTATTATGTTGCCATGCCTGAAGCGGCAATTTTATAAGTTGCTCAAGTTATTTCGTGCTCGTTCCTAAGTCAGCGTCTTGGTTTACTGCGCTGTTCCTGCATTTGGCATATTGTCTCCGGTTGAGTGCTTTTTTTGTCCCACACGCGTGTGTTTTGTTATATTATTAGTGTGGATTTTATATTCACTGTCTCTTTAGGGACATAGCATCTACAAACGTCAAAACGCCTTCTTAATTGAGGGAAAACAAAGCGTAAAAGTGCCGTCATTCCGACTGGGATGTAGAAAGCCAGTGCCCTGTACGGTAACTAATAGTTATCCAAGTATTTGATCGAGCATCAGTGTAAGTTTGCAGCTTCATCTCCCTGTGACTGAATACCCGCATCATGCGCAATTTGCTCCTACAAAATCTTTTTGCTTATTAATGGCCGTAGCGGTGAAGATGCCAATAACCCATCAAATTAAATAAGGAAACGCAATCATGAGTTATCGTAAAAAATTTGTTGTTGAACCGGGTGAAAAAGTTCACCTGGATAAAATTGATCCTTCGTTTACGGGTAAGCACGAGTCCCACGAAAAAGCACTGCCTATAATACAAGAACACGTTGCCCGTATGGACAAGTTACAGTATTTGCTTTATGCGGATGGCGACCAATCTCTGCTGGTTGTATTACAGGCCTTGGATGCAGCGGGTAAAGATAGCGTTATCCGGCATTTGTTTAGTGGCATGAATCCGCAAGGAACCTCCGTATTTGGCTTTAAACAGCCCAGTAAGAATGAAGCCGCCCACGATTTTCTCTGGAGAGCCCATTTACATACGCCGGGCAAGGGAGAAGTCGTTATTTTTAATCGTTCGCATTATGAGGATGTGCTGGTGGTGCGGGTTCACAAGCTGGCTGAAAAGTCGGTTTGGTCAAAACGTTACGACTTAATCAATGATTTTGAAAAGATGCTCGCAAGCAACGGCACCCGAATTTTGAAGTTTTTTTTGCACATCAGCCCGGATGTACAGTTGGCACGTTTCAAACAGCGGCTTGATGATCCCGCCCGAAACTGGAAAATCACCGATGCCGACTATTCTGAGCGGGAGTTATGGCCCAAATACATCGAAGCTTATGAAGATGCCTTGGAGCGGACAAGTACCAAGATTGCACCGTGGTATGTTATTCCGGCCAACCACAAATGGTTTCGGGATCTTGCCATCTCGGAGATAATCGCTGATACGCTGGACGAAATGGGTCTTAAGCTGCCGCCTACGCATGTGAATATGGACGAAATTCGTAACAAGTACCATGAGGCCGAGCAAAAGCAAAAAAAGAATGTAAAGCAAGTCGGCAAAGTGGATAAAGCAAGTAAAGTAAAGCCTGAAAGCGGATACTTGCTGGATTGCGCTAGCGACTGGACCCCCGAAGAGAGTTAGCCTGCGATGGCGATATGGCTAAATTTTTTTTCAGGTCTTAGACCTTTAAACCGGAGTGGCGCAGTACGTGATGCTATCGCCGGTTTGACGTTGGCATCGATGAACATTCCACAGATACTGGGTTATACCCGTATCGCAGGTACGCCTGCCGTAACCGGACTTTATACGGCGCTGCTACCTTTGCTTATGTTTGCTATTTTCGGCTCCTCCCGACATCTGGTGGTAGCGGCAGACTCAGCAACTGCGGCTATTTTTTCCAGTGGACTGTCGGGTATGGCACCGCAAGCCAGCGTCAAATATATGGCTTTAGTGGGTACGGTCGCGTTACTGACGGCCGGATTGTTGTTGCTGGCGCGAATGTTTAAGTTGGGTTTTCTGGCTGATTTTCTTTCACGCACCGTGTTGGTTGGGTTTCTTACCGGTGTCGGATTTCAGATCGGTATCGCCATGCTGGGTGAAATGTCTGGCATACCCGTGACTGCGCATAAAACGTTTGAGCAGTTGCAACAGGTTATCGAGGGCCTGTTGCAGGTCAATATTCCCACGCTCAGTCTATCGCTGCTAGTGGTAAGTTGCATCCTTGGTTGTCGCCTCTTTCTGCCACGGTTTCCCGTGCCACTGATTTTGGTGGTAGCAGGTATTTCCGCCAGCTACAGTTACGATTTTGCCGGTCACGGCATCGCCGTCATCGGGCCTGTACCTGGTGGACTACCTTCATTCACCTTTCCTGCAGTGAGTTGGGATGAGGCGCTTGAGGTTATCCCCATCGCCTTATCCTGCTTCGTGATTATAATTGCCCAAAGTGCGGCCACTGCGCGTGTTTTTGCCGTTCGGCATCACGAACGGGTGGATGAGGATGCGGATATTTTGGGTTTATCGGCAGCGAATGCAGCCGCTGCCTTATCAGGTGCTTTCGTGGTCAATGGTAGCCCGACCCAGACCGCAATGGCAGAGCTTGCGGGTGCGCGTAGCCAGGTTGCACAATTGGTGTTCGCCGGCATTGTCTTGCTGGTGTTGCTGTTCTTTACCGGGCCGCTACAGTATCTGCCTCATAGTGTACTGGCCGGTATTGTGTTTACTATTGCCATTGGCCTCGTTGATCTTAAAAGTTTGCGCGACATCCGCGCCGAGAGTCCGGGCGAGTTTAATCTGGCGATTATCACCGCTGTTGTCGTTGCGCTGGTCGGTCTTCAACAAGGTATTCTGCTGGCGGTGGCGTTATCTTTGCTGCGGCATGTACGGCACAGTTATCGTCCGCATACCATGGTGTTGGTGCCTGATGAGTCGGGGCTGTGGTTGCCAAGAGCGGTAATGCAGGGGCTTGTTACAGAGCCTGGGTTGGTGGTTTACCGATTTGGTGCGGATTTGTTTTACGCCAACGACAACCGGTTTACCGATGAGGTGCGTACACTGATAGAGCACGCTCCGATCCCGATCCGCTGGTTTTTAGTGGATGCCGGTGCGATAACGGATATCGATTATTCCGCTGCACGCTCCTTGCGTGAGTTGTGTGACGATCTAAAACGCTACGGCGTTACTTTGGTATTCGGGCGCGTCAATGCTTACCTGCGAGCGGATATGGATCGACATGGCATTACAGCTGCAATGGGTGAGGAATTTATTTTCTCTACGCTGCACGAACCCCTGGCGATGGTGCGTAGCGGTGCAGCTGTATTGCAGGGAAGTGATCAATAAGGCGGTAATAACTACTCAGTCCCCCTCTTTGAAAAAGAGGGGTTAGGGGAGATTTTTAAATCTTATCTTTTTTCGACTAAAAATAAAATCCGTTGAAATCCTTATAATCCGTGTTCTATGATTGAAACCAATAACTACCGGATCGTTACGAACAATTAATATTGTTGCTTGTTTTGTTTGAATATAATACGATTATTGCTCATTTAATCCGAGCGGTAGAGGTGTTTGCTGATCGCAGCTCAAAGCGGTCGAAATCACTGGGTCACCTGTTGATACGTTGAGCAATAGCATGAAAAAAACAATCAAAAAGATATTAAGCACCGGTGCAGTGGCCGCCCTTTTTTTACTAAACGGGTGCGTTACCGAGACCAAATACAATGCGTTAGAACAAGAATACGAACAGCTTCAAGCTGCATTAAGTGCTGATCAGGCCAAGATCGTTCTTCTTGAGGGGGAGCTAAAAGTCACTATGGTCGATAAAGTTTTATTTTCTGAAGGCGGCTTTAAACTTAATTCCCAAGCCAAGGCTGTGCTGGGTAAATTAGTGCCGACTCTTTCAGGTTTGCAGCAAACCAAAATTATTGTTAATGGCTATACCGACAATGTTCCCATTGGTCCAAAGTTAAAGCGAGACGGCATTTCTTCAAATATTGACTTGTCATCCAAACGTGCTGATGGGGTCGTTGAATATTTGATAAAACAAGGTGTCAATCAAAACCTTATCTCCGCTCAAGGGTTTGGTGAATCTAATCCGGTAGGCTCAAACAATACACCAGACGGGCGCTCCCAGAATCGGCGTATTGAAGTGACATTGGTGGGTACCGGTAATTAATGAGCGCCGTTTTGTTTTAAGTTTACATTTTAAAATTAACTCATCCAGGAATTACTTATGAAATCTAAAAAAATGACCATGGGTATTGCAGCGGCAGTTTTGTTGTCCGGCTCTGCGCTTGTTTTTGCGGCTGATGCGACCAAGGCAGCGACGACCAAAGCCGATAGCGTTAAAAAACCGTTAGGCAAATTGACCTGCGAAGATTTTATCGCCATTGATGATATCATCAAGCCTCAGTACGTGATTGCCGCAGCTGCGCACACCAAAGGTGGCAAAGCTAAAAATGTAGTGATTGAAGTTGTGGATACCGAAACACTGGTGCCTGTTTTGATCGAAGAGTGTCAACAGGCACCGAAAGAATCTTTCTGGGCAAAATTAAAGAATAAATTAAAACTCTAATCCGCTTGCTTTAAAAGTTAGATACAAATCGTCATCATCTAATCAATATGGCTTTTTTCAGGGCATTGATAGCCTGTTGATCGTAAGTATTTACCTCCCCCTTTGAAAAAAGGGGGGCTGAATCATTGCGTTGTATCATCTGATCAATCCAGCATTTGTTTAATTTTTAGTTATAAATTTAAACAGGAATCACACCAATAACTAACGAGGATTTTTAAATGATTTCAGCGGGTATATACATTTTGACTGTTGTCTTTGCAATTTATGTAATTTATAGAGTGCTAGCAAAATCTTTATAAACGAGTGGTAAGCAAAGCATTTAACATAACTTTAAAAAATAACACCACGAAGACACGAAGATCACGAAGTTTTTACCTTGTCTTTTCTTC
>CAIMDR010000004.1 GCA_903839795.1 uncultured Methylococcaceae bacterium
CACGTTCAGCACAGAACCTGAAAACCAACAGTTTGACAATATGACTACAGAAAACGCACCAGAATCAGAATTTTCCCTGGAAAGCAATAACCAGGGATTCAGCCAGGACAACGCTCCTTTAGCAGCCAAGCGATTCTCGGTTGGTATCGATTTAGGTACGACGCATTGTGTTTTGTCCTACGCCGACATTACTGATATTGACGATGGGGAGTTTTCCCAACAAGTCATGGCTATACCGCAGTTGACATCGCCCGGTGTAGTTGAAGACGGCTTTCAGTTGCCGTCGTTCTTGTATCAGGCGCACGAAGCAGAGCTTGCTGATGGCTCTACCTCGTTACCTTGGACTGTAAAACCCGATTATCTGGTGGGTGAGATAGCCCGAAACTTGGGTAGCAAAACCCCCATTCGTCTGGTGTCCAGTGCCAAAAGTTGGTTATGTCATGCCGGGGTGGATTGTAAATCACCGATACTCCCAGCGGAAGCGCCTGAAGAAGTTGAGCGCATTTCACCCTTTCAGGCTACTACCGCTTATCTGCAACATATCCGTGATGCCTGGCAAAGTTTGCATCCTGATGCGCCCTTGGCAGAGCAGGATTTAGTGATTACAGTACCGGCCTCCTTTGATCCGGCGGCACGCGAATTAACAGTAGAATCTGCACGCGCCGTCGGTCTTGATCAAGCTATTTTATTGGAAGAACCTCAAGCGGCTTTGTATAGCTGGATTGAAAAAAGTCAGGGCGACTGGCGTAAACAAGCAACGTGTGGCGATATTATTCTGGTTATTGATGTGGGCGGTGGAACCACTGACTTATCATTGATCGCGGTCACTGAAAATGACGGCAATCTTGAGCTCACGCGGGTCGCTGTTGGTGATCATATTTTACTGGGTGGCGACAATATGGATTTGGCTTTGGCTTATACCGTTAAAGCCAAGCTTGAGAAAGAGGGGAAACGCCTGGAACCTTGGCAAATTCAAGCATTAACGCATAGTTGCCGGGATGCCAAAGAAAAAATATTCAACTCCCATGATGTTGATAATATTCCTCTGGTAGTTGCCAGCCGGGGCTCATCTTTTATGGCAGGAAATCTGCGTACCGAATTAACCCGTGAAGAAGTTAACAGAGTCCTGGTTGAAGGTTTCTTGCCTAAAGTAGCGGTTAGCGACCGACCCGTCAGCCGTACCCGTACCGGTTTAAGAACCACTGGCTTACCTTATGCGCAGGATGCAGCGATTACCCGTCATTTAGCGGCTTTTCTGGCCAAACAGCAAAATGCCACCGACGATCTTAAAGATATTAACCTGCCGGAAAATGCGACCTTTTTGCATCCTACCGCCGTCCTGTTTAATGGCGGCGTGTTAAAAGCCAATGCACTGGCTGAGCGTTTAATGGACGTGTTAAACTCTTGGTTGGCTGCTGAGCAAGCGCCTGAAGCCCGCTTATTGGCAGGTGCTGATCTTGATTTGGCAGTTGCCAGAGGCGCCGCTTATTATGGCTTTGTGCGAAAAGGCAAGGGTGTGCGTATTAAAGGCGGCACCGCAGCCGCTTATTATGTCAGCATTGAAAGCTCAATGCCTGCCGTACCGGGTATGGCACCCGATATTGTGGCTTTGTGTATTGCACCGTTTGGTATGGAAGAAGGCACGCGCGAAGAATTGCCGGAAGATGAATTTGGTTTGGTGGTTGGAGAGCCGGTACGTTTCCGTTTCTTTGCCTCAACTACTCGCAGGGACGATAAAGTGGGAACCCGTCTGGATTACTGGACGAATGAAGAGCTGTCCGAACTTGATGAGCTGGACGTTACCTTGCCTGAAGAAGGCCGTAGACCGGGTGAAATTGTACCTGTGTATCTGTGTGCCGCAGTAACTGAAGTGGGTACATTGGAACTGCAAGCGGTTTCGCTAAAAGACAGTAGCCGTTGGAAAATCGAGTTTGATGTCAGGGCAGGGGAATAGGGGTACGGCTGGTCGGGGTTTGTAAATCCCGACCGTAAGGTTAGAATGCCTCAACTCAAACCTTACGTGAGTGACGGGGTTGCAAACCTCGTCGGTAGTCGTTGGAATATCGAGTTCAGTAGCTATCAAATTAAGCCCGTCGACAAATGTTTATGTTGATGGGTTTCACTCCGTTCAACCTATAATGCAGAGCTAACGTATAATAGGTTTATTTTATTCGACTGCCTTAATGTCCTCTTCCGATCTTGTTAAACAACTCTCCCAACAATTGCCGCTTTGTCTCAATCAGGACAGGCCTGTTTTTAAACGCCAGTCAGACCGGTTACGGAGTAAAACTCAGAAAGGCAAAAATCCGCTAGAGCAAATCAATGCACTGGCAGGTCGTATTGATAAATCGGTTGCCTCCAGAAACAAGCGTCTTGCCAGTATCCCGCCTTTAAATTTCCCCGATTTACCCGTTACCGGTAAAAAAGATGAAATCGCCAAGCTGATCAAGGAAAATCAGGTGGTGATTGTTTGTGGTGAAACAGGTTCCGGTAAAACCAC
>CAIMDR010000005.1 GCA_903839795.1 uncultured Methylococcaceae bacterium
GTGGTCTGTAATATCTTTAAGTTGATGTGTATGAGGCCGGAATAAGACCACCCAAGCTTAGCGCGTGGTGGAGTTTCCGGCGCGTTCTTACAACATGCCGGAAACGCTCAACTTGCTTACGCTTGAAAAGCCTTATTCCGGCCTACATCTATTAGCTGTTATGTTACTGGTTATCCAGTATCTATAAAGTCAAGGTAAGAAAACTTGAAGATCGAGTATTAAGTTACCGTGCCCGTCAGGTGCGCTTCAAGTCTTAAAATAATCTGTCATTTACGCATTCCCATGCCACTGTGTTTGGGAATGCTTTTACAACGTCATACTGACCCTAAGAGGATTCCATGAAATTAGAAACTATAGCCGTACACGGTGGTTACAGCCCCGACCCAACCACCAAAGCAGTGGCAGTACCTATTTATCAAACCACCTCTTACGCCTTTGACGACACCCAGCATGGCGCCGATTTGTTCGACCTGAAAGTGGCCGGCAATATCTACACCCGCATCATGAATCCAACGACTGACGTACTGGAAAAGCGGGTAGCCGAACTGGAAGGCGGTTTGGCCGGACTTGCGGTAGCATCGGGTATGGCAGCCATTACCTATGCCGTCATGACCATTGCCGAAGCGGGCGATAACATCATTTCTGCGGCCACTTTGTATGGCGGTACTTACAATCTGTTTGCCCACACTTTGCCGCAATACGGCATTAATGTTCGTTTTGCCGATTACCGTGACCCGGCTGCTTTCGAGCAATTGATCGATGAGAAAACCAAGGCTATTTTCTGCGAATCGGTTGGCAATCCACTGGGCAACATTACCGATTTTGAAATCCTGGCCGACATTGCCCACCGTCACGGCATACCTTTGATTGTGGATAATACCGTACCGTCTCCGTATCTGTGCAGACCAATTGAGCACGGTGCAGATATTGTCGTGCATTCACTAACAAAATATCTGGGCGGTCATGGCAATAGCATTGGCGGCGTCATTGTTGATAGCGGAAAATTTCCTTGGGCTGAGCACAAAGATCGTTTTCGTCGTCTTAACGAGCCTGATGTTTCCTATCATGGCGTGGTTTACACCGAAGCCTTGGGAGCGGCCGCCTATATTGGACGGGCACGCGTAGTTCCACTGCGTAATACCGGCGCGGCTATTTCGCCGTTTAACTCGTTTTTAATCCTGCAAGGTATTGAAACCCTGGCGCTGCGCATGGACAGGATTTGTGACAACACCGTCAAAGTCGCGAAATTTCTGCAAAACCACAGCAAAGTGGCGTGGGTTAATTACGCAGGGCTTGATGACCATCCAGACAAGCCTCTGGTTGATAAATACATGGGTGGACGGGCTTCAGGCATTCTCACCTTTGGCTTAAAAGAGGGACGCAAGGCGGGCGAGAATTTTCAGGATGCTTTAAAACTATTCACCCGACTGGTCAATATCGGCGATGCCAAATCACTGGCTTGTCATCCTGCATCCACCACGCACCGGCAATTGTCCCCCGAAGAGTTGGTCAAGGCTGGCGTTACCCAAGAAATGGTACGTCTATCAATTGGTATTGAGCATATCGATGATCTTCTGGAAGATCTGGAACAGGCATTGGCTGCATCTTGATTGACAAGTAATTGAATTTTGACTACAAATTGGCAACTTATTTCAGAACAGATTGAAGCCGCAACCGGACAGGCCTTTAAATTTGTGTCTGTTCAGGCGCTTTCCGGTGGGGACATAAATTCTGCTTTTAGGTTACAAGGTACTGATAAGTCGTATTTTGTTAAGTTAAATAATACTGACTTAATAGCCATGTTTGAAGCTGAATTTGCAGGGTTACAAGAGCTGGCAAAAATTCAATCAGTTCGGGTTCCTGTGCCGGTTGTTTGCGGAACAACAACCGGCCATTCATTTTTGGTGCTGGAAAATCTTGACTTGGGTCGCTCCAATAAAGCCTCTGAGCGTTTATTGGGTCAACAACTTGCGCTTATGCATCAGCAACAACAGCCGTATTTTGGCTGGCATCGGGATAATACTATTGACAGTACCTTACAGATTAATCATCCCGGTAATGACTGGCTGACTTTCTGGCGCGAACAACGCTTGGGGTTTCAATTAAAACTGGCGGCAACCCAGGGCTATAACGGCAACCTGCAAAGCCAAGGCGAGCGTCTTTGCAGCGATATGGCGGCATTATTTAAACATGACCAGCCGCAACCGTCCTTATTACATGGTGATTTATGGGCTGGTAATGCCGGTGTCGACAAGCAGGGGTGTCCGGTTATTTTTGA
>CAIMDR010000006.1 GCA_903839795.1 uncultured Methylococcaceae bacterium
TCCATGTCGGCTTTGCCCATGGCTTTAACAGGAAATTGGCAAGGGAATTCAAAAAAGGTTTGTTCGGCCATAATCAGCGATTGTTTGTAAGCTTGAAAAATCTGCTGCATGGCTTGCCATACCGAACCAGGTTTTCCGTCTGACACTCTGTTGGAATCAAGCTCTACAACGGGAATAATTTCACGGGTAGAACTGGTTACCCAAATTTCGCTGGCGGTTTGTAACGCAGTAAAGGGAATTTTATCTTCACTGCAAGGGATGTTGTTTTTTCGCGCAAGCTCCAAAATTACATCACGGGTAATGCCGGGTAAAATGTCGTTACCTTTAGGCGGGGTACACAAAACGCCATCAATCACTGCAAAAACATTACTGGCCGCACCTTCAATCACATAACCGTCTTTTATCAAAATAGCTTCGGCGCAGCCTTGGTCTATGGCTGCTTGCCGGTGCAGAATATTGCCCAGTAGCGTGATGGCTTTTACATTGCAAAATTTCCAACGGGTATCATCCATGCTGACCGCTTTTACGCCTTGATTTAATCCGGCAAAAGGCACGATAGCCGAGCACATGGCAAAAACAGTAGCGGACGTATTGTCAGGAAAAGCGTGATCTCTTTTGGGGGCAGTGCCACGGGTAATCTGTAGATAAATATACTGATCAAGCGTTGCATCCAGCAAAGGAGTCAATATATCCTGCCATTGCTCACGGGTGTGCGGGTTGGCCAAACGAATACCTGCCAAACTGTTTTCCAGGCGCTGTAAATGGTCTTGAAAATGAAATAAGTGCCCGGAATAAGACGGTATCACTTCATAAATACCGTCACCAAATAAAAATCCGCGATCCAGCACTGAAACTTTTGCCTCATTAAGCGGTAGATATTCACCGTTTAAATAGACCATTTTATTTTCCATCTTCAGATTTCTCCATCATCATCATAACGCTATCAGAAAGTCTCTGAATAATATTGCCTTCAGCCACCGCCTTGAGAGCGATCAAATCTTTATCGACAATAACAACGTCACTAAGCGTCACTTTGACTGACCCAAGCTTGGCACCTTCTACAACCGGTGCAGTAATTTTTTTATCAACAACAATAGCCGCTTTAAGATCTTTGTATTGGCGACGAGGTATGGTTGCATAAATATCTTCGGCCAAACCTAACGGTATTGTTTTGCTTTCTCCTTTCCAGATTCTGGCTTCGTTTAAAGGTTTTTTACCTTCATATAAGCGATGTGATTCAAAAAACCGGAAACCATAGTTAAGCAGTGTTTGATTTTCGTTGGCTCTGGCATTGGCACTTTTTGCACCCAAGACGACAGAAATTAACCGCATGTCTTCTCTTAGCGCCGAGGCAACCAGGCAATAACCGGCCTCATCAGTAAATCCGGTTTTAACGCCGTCAACTGACTCATCACGTGACAGTAATTGGTTACGGTTATGCTGGGTAATTTGATTGAAGGTGAATTCTTGTTGCGAAAACCAGCGATAGTAATCAGGAAATTCCTTGATTAAAGCTGTCGTAAGAATAGCCAAATCGCGTGCGCTGGTGTAGTGATCATCCATGGGCAAGCCATCACTGTTTTTGAAATGGCTATTCGTCATTCCCAGTCGGGCAGCATGCTGATTCATCATGTCCGCAAAGGTATCTTCACTGCCGGCCACATGTTCAGCCAAAGCGACACTGGCATCATTACCGGATTGAATGATGACGCCTTTTAGCAGATCCTCAACCTTAACCTTATTACCCAGCTCAACAAACATACGTGAGCCGGATGTTTTCCACGCTTTTTCACTGATAGTGGCGGAATCTTCGAGGTGTAAGTGGCCATTAGCAAGCTCTCTAAACACCACATAAACCGTCATTATCTTGGTCAGACTGGCGGGAGCAAGCTTGGCGTCCGCGTTGTTTTCTGCCAATACTTTACCGGTATGATAATCCTGTAAGATATAAGCAGTGGCGGCGATGTTGGGTGCAGGCGGGGTTGCAATTTCAGCGTTTTCTGCGTTTGCCTGAAACAGCGTAACCAGTAGGCCAAAAAACAAAAAGAGGGGAAATTTTTTAAAAGGGTTCATAGCTCTTTAAAATCGACAGTAAAACAAAATTTCCTTACATTGTAGCACGCGAACTGTCAGATTGTTTTGATTCAGTAACAAATTGTGTATCGGTTATGCCTATTCTTGCCAACTGTTCATTCAGTTGATTGGCAGAAGCTGTTGAATTTACCGGTCCGATTTGAACTTTGTAAAGGGTGGATTTTTTGTAGGTGGATGAGCGAATATTGGGCTCAGGTAAATTATTGGCGGCAATTTTATTTTTTAAATTCATCGCCTTTTTTTCACTACCAAAACTACCCACCTGCAAATAGACGTGTTGTTCTTGAGTGGCAGCAATTTGTTGCAATTGGGGTAACGCCTGACTGGGCGATATGGCCTTGATTTCTATGGCACCTGTGCCGTCTTGTTGCATATCCAGATTTTTTGCAGCGCCGTAGGACAAATCCAACTCTCTGTTGCCAACAAAAGGCCCTCTGTCATTTATTCTAACAATAATACTGCGATGATTTTCCAGATTGGTTATCTGGGCGTAAGAGGGAATGGGCAGTGTTTTATGCGCAGCGGTCATCGCATACATGTCAAATATTTCGCCGGTTGCTGTTTTTTTGCCATGAAATCCGGGGCCATACCATGAAGCAACACCCTGCTTTATGTAATGGGCAATACGTGGAAACAGGCTTTCTTGTTGAGCAAGCTCGGTAGCTTCATTAGGCGTGTTCATACGCAGTACTGAATGCTGCCTGATTTGTTGACTGGCTAATGCGTGAGGCGCTTGATTTATAATAATCGGAGGCTGAAAAGCCATATTAGACGTTTTAATTTGTTCTGTAGAACACCCGAACAGGGTCATCATTAAAATTGCTAATAGTAGTTTAGTCATGGAATTTTGCCTTTTTTATTTAAAATAGATTGGCTTAACTGATAAACAGCCATGGCATATAAAGGACTGTGGTTGTATCGGGTAATGACATAAAAATTGTCTAATCCCGCCCAGAGTTCTTCGCCCGGTTTTTGCCCTAATGGCTCCTGTTCAAAAGCAAGCAGCTTTACTTTAGTATTTAAAGGGAGTGACCTCGATATTGTTAAGTTAAGTGATTCTAACTTGGCTAACCTTAAGTCCGGCTTAAGTTCACTGGTTAATGCCGTTTTATAGGCATCACCTGTCGCACTCACCCGAATCGCGATGGCCTGCCCCGTCTGCCACTGATGCTTGACAAAATAATTGGCTACACTGGCGATAACATCACCGTTGTTATGCCAGATGTCCCGGTAACTATCACCGTCAAAATCAACAGCATAAGATCTAAAACTACTCGGCATAAATTGTGGCATTCCCATTGCGCCTGCATAAGAACCCATGGGTTCCAGAGGATTAATATGTTCATCCTGGCACAATAACAAGTAGTTTTCCAACTCACTCAGAAAGAATGGACTGCGGGGCGGGTAAGCAAAACCCAAGGTTGATAGGGCATCAATGACCCGATAATTGCCGGTTTTTTGCCCATAAAAAGTCTCAACGCCCAAGATGGCAACAATAATTTCTGCTGGAACCCCGGTCTTTTGTGCGACTGCGCTCAAGGCGGACTCATTTTCTCTCCAAAACTTTACACCGCCATCGATACGCGCGTCAGTCATAAATATTTTGCGATATTTATACCAAGGCATGCCTTCTGCGGGTGACGAAATCTTCTTGAGAATAGCCTCTTTTACTTCAACGGACTGAAACAACTCGTTAAGTTTGGCTTTATCGAACTGATGGGTAGTGACCATTTTGTTGATAAACGTATCGACTGACTTCGTATCCTTGATGTTGCCGGTACACGAAATGAGTCCCAGGCACAAGGCACAAGGCGCAAGGTGCAAGGCGAAAGTTACGTGTTTGAACCATAATCCAAGTGGGTAATTTTGCGCCTTTAGTTTTACGCCAATGATTTTTGGTGACGTTTCCGATGTCGGCCGGGGTTTGAAACCCCAACAGATACGTTTGAAGGCTTTAATAACTTTCAAAACGTGAGTGACGGGGTTGCAAACCCCGTCACGCTTCAGTTTCTTAATGCGTTGAAGCAATAAAACCCTTGAACCTTGAACCTTAAACCTTAAACCTTTAACCTGCATTACACTTACCTAAATTTTTTATGTGTGTGAATTGACATTAAAATGCCAAACCCGGCCAGCAGGGTAACAATAGAGGTGCCACCGTAACTGATCAAAGGCAAAGGAACACCGACTACAGGAAGAATCCCGATGACCATGCCGATATTGACAAAGACATAAACAAAAAACGTAAACGCCAGACTGCTTGCCAAGAGCCTACTGTAAGTATCCTGAGCCTGAGACGCGATATACAAACAGCGTGCGATAATTAACAGATACAAAATCAACAATCCCAAGCAACCGAACAAGCCAAATTCTTCCGCAAATACGGCAAAAATAAAATCGGTAGAGCTTTCCGGTAAAAAATCCAGTTCTGATTGCGTGCTACCCAGCCAGCCTTTACCATAAATACCGCCCGAGCCAATCGCTATTTTTGATTGAATAATATGATAGCCTCTACCCAGCGGATCGGTTTCCGGGTTTAAAAAAGTAAGCACCCGATCGCGTTGATAACCGTGCATAAAATGCCAAATAAGCGGAGTTAACGAAGCCAGTGCAACGCTGATGACCAACATAAAGCGCCAGGAAAGGCCGGCAAAAAACAGTACACCCGCGCCAGAACTTGCAACCAGTAAAGCCGTGCCCAGATCAGGTTGTTTGGCGATTAAAAGGGTAGGAATAACAATAAGCAGAGTCGCTATAATCAACTGCCTGGATTTTGGCGGTAGCGGGTATTCTGCAAAATACCAGGCAATCATCATGGGCGTTGTAATTTTAATCATTTCTGACGGCTGGAATCGAAAAACCCCCAAATCCAACCAGCGTTGCGCGCCTTTACCGATCTGCCCCATAATTAAAACAGCCACCAGCAAAAAAATACCGATACCAAACAATAAGGTGGAATAACGTTTAAACTGGTAAGGATCAATATGCGCCAATATCGTCATTAACAAAAAAGCCAAACCCACACGACCCGCCTGCCGCATTAACGTGTCCATATCCTGACCGCCGGCACTGTAAAGAACCAGAAAGCTCAACATCGAAGTCAGCAGTAAACCGATAAACAAGGGGATGTCTATGTGTAGCTTTCTAAGCACATTCCCAAGCACTGAGGGCGGCTCAAACTGTTCATGACGGGTTTCAGTTTTCATTATTTTCCTGTAAAA
>CAIMDR010000007.1 GCA_903839795.1 uncultured Methylococcaceae bacterium
AACCAGAAAAGTAGTGCTGTTCTGCACAGCACTTGGAAATTATTTATCTGAAAGTCTATATATGATTTTTAGGTCAATAGTTTTTTAATTTTGGGTTAGGGGGGTGAACGGTTGCTTTACAACCGCCCAATGCTCACTATCCAAGTCTTTTTGAAAATTCTTAATAAACAAAGTTGTATCAAGATTTAACAACAGCGTTGAAAAGTCATATTCTAAAGGTGTTGGTTCAGAATCCTCAGATTCCTTGATATCCTTCAATAATTTTTTGATTTGTTTTTGACTAGCGTCTGTAGTGCTGTTTAAATTTAAGCTTTCTAGTCTATAACAATCCTTGTTATCCAGTTCGAGTGTTATTTTCTTTTGCTTTAAGGCCGCTTTTAAGTTTTCCAACCTTTTTCTTAAAAAACTGTTTTTATCTGCCTGTTCAATTTTGTCTACTTTTGAAAATATTAATTTAAACTTGTTGTTATAGCCGTTTAATAAAATGGCTTCGATAGCGGCTTGCCCACCCGAAATAAAAGGGTCATCACCTTTTTCGACTAACAATATTTGATCGCAAAAATCAAAATAATCATAATGTCTTGTTGATAGCGTGTCTCTTTTTTCTTGGAGCGAATGCGCAATCCCCTCACCATCAATTAGCACTAATTCTAAGGAATTATCCAGCCAATCGGCTAATAAATTACCCTCTATCCTTATATAATCAACTAATAAAGAGATAGAACCATATTCATTTTTTAAAAGTTCTTTATTCTTTTGTATAAAAACACTCTTATCAATTATATTTTCGATACAGTAAAGTTTATCGCTAAAAAGCGTGTACTGATCACCGCAAACCTCATTAAAAAGCTGTTCAATGTCTTTTAAAATACTCTCTCTTACAAAAGTTATTTCAGTTTCTACCGCACTATCAGCAAACAAAGTTTCATCATCTAACCCTTTATTTGCTAATAAAGGAATAATATTTTTAACTATATAAACCGCATGATTTTTAAGTGCGTCATTCTGAACCATATATCGCAATCTGAACCGTTCATCTGATGACTCCTGTAACCTTTCGGTCATATAATCAATATCTGTTGGGCGATTATTTTCTATGGCTTTTTGTATAGCATCTTGTATTAACTCTTCAATAGACTCTAAAACATCATCTTTTTGCTTAATAATAAGAGTGGTCTTAAAAGGCAAATCACGTTTAATGACATATTCCGTTGTCGCGAGCGTTGTTCTTGTTTGAGTGGTAATAGGAAAACCAAGAGCAGATGTCCCCATAATATTTCTAACAATTGAAGTTTTACCCGCTCCAGTACTACCCAATAGATAAATTCTTTTAATGTTTGGGGGTAAAGAAGGAAGACATCCTTGAATTTCTTGAAATGATTTCACTTTATTGAGTTTCCTAACTTAATGAATTTTATAGTAATAAAGACTATTACTTTTTTGTTTTATGATAACACTAAACGCTGTAAACTTAATCCGTAAGAGACAACTCGTATTTAAAATAATATTAGGCATTTTCAAAATCCTGCATAATATCTTCAGCAGGATAATTTAAAACGGATACTTGATAACGCCCCAACAGTTCCATAAAAGTTCTTTTAGAAAGACCAGTCATTTGCGCAGCTTGCCCCACCGATAACACGTCTTTTTCATAAAGCTTACTAGCAAGTAGTTGAGTACAATTTATCAACCTGCCAGCATTTTCCCCTTAAAAAATAGCTATCCCTTGCTGTGGTGGTTGCCATTTTTGATTGAAACCGTAATGAGTGATTGAACAATTATAAGCATCCTGCAAAAACTGTTGGCGTTTCTCGGTAGAACAACCCGTTTGTACCATTAAGGTTTCCCTGAGCGG
>CAIMDR010000008.1 GCA_903839795.1 uncultured Methylococcaceae bacterium
CGGCTTGCTCCATTGAGCGTAGCTTTTCGATAGAGTGCATTTCAGGCCACAATGCTGTTCCATCCGGCTTAATCGCAGCTAAACATACATGATGCCAATCTTCGCCACTACCCCCCTCAAGAAGAAAGCCTGTCATATCGCTGTTATGTACAGTAGCATTTCCAACAACAAAATCACCGCTTGGCGTTGTTATGTCATAAACTATCCCTTCGTAGTCCTTTTTATCTATTTTCTTTACCCTATACCAGCAAAAATCACCATCTATCCTAGACTTTACCATTGACTCCATAGCGTCTTCATTCACAAATCTAAGCTCGCCGCCTTTTCCAGACGAAATAGCTTGGCGACCATCAATTACAACGGCAAATGCACGCCCCCTGCCTGACACAATATTGCATCTCTTGCCCATGGACAAAGATAATCTTTGAAATCCATGCAGCATTGCAATGCTTACGCTAGTCCCACTAAGCTGATTAGACTCTTTTCTAATGCAGCCATCACCAATAAGCCACCCTAAAATCAATTCTCTTTTGCAATCATCGTCTAATGAGAAAACAAATTCAGGTAATTTTTTATTAAATGATCCACTGCCAAAGTTTTCACAAAGCCAGTCAGAAAAAGCTCCTCCAAATACATGAGGTTCAATAACACTTTTCTTTTTTCTCTGTATCTTTACCGTCATCCCATATTTTGAAAAAAAACTCACCAAATCTTGAACGACACTTTCTTCCTCATGACTAAATGTGAATCTCACGCCGCATTTCGTCTTATCCCTATTCTGACAAAAAGAACCTTCAGATAAATAGTACCCAACAATTCTCCAGAAATCAGGATCGCAAAGATGCGTGTCATCATTAAACGAATTTTTCTCAACAAATCGCTTAATCTTATAAATATGGATATAGCAATTAATAGTATTTCTATGCACACCAAGAGCTTTAGCAATAGCAACATTAGGCATCTTTGAAGAAACCATCTCCCTTAGCAGCCCCTCATCTATAGATCTTCGTCTCTCTCCAGTAAAGTTACCGGAAGGCTTTTTAATTGGATCGGCCATCCTTACATCTGGCCAATTTAAGCCGGCATTTTTCGTTTTTCTAGCTATTGGAAACCTAACCCAATCATTACTCAAAACCTCGTCAGCACGAACCCATCCTCGCATCGTTAAATACTTATGGTTATCGGTAGTCCAACAAACCGTTGGACTACCATACAACCTTATCCCATAGGAAATTCCAGAATATTCAGATGTTTTTGTAGCAATTATTCTTTGCCAACCCTTAGATCCATAAACATAATCATTCTTTTTTAAGCTATCAATTGGCGCTTCCCCTGAAGGAACTCTAACCATTACCCCTGGAAGCAAGCACTCGTGCAGACGCTGCATAATTACTATAATCGGCGTTGTTGGTGAGTTAACGCGGGAAGCAATCGTATTATTAAAGCGCGTATTAATTCTATTTCTCATCGTTTCTGAGAACGCATCATCCGGCTTTAGTGGGTCATCCAAAATGATGCAACCCTCAAAGCCATCGCAGGGACTATTTGTTCCTGCTCTCTCTCTCGTCTTAGCCCCAGCGCCAAATCCGGTAATAGGGCCGCCGGTAGACGTTGCATACAGGCCGCCGCCGGACAATGTGTACCATTTTTTTTTGCTATCCGAATCAGTTCTAATAGCAACCCCGAATATGCGCTGATACTCTTCAGACTTAACCAGTTCCCTTATTTCGCTTGAGTTATCCAGCGCTAAATCATCAGAAAACGATAAATGTATAAACTTAGCACTTGGGTTGTTAGCTAGCACCCACGCCACAAACATTTTAACAGCGACCGCTGTTTTTCCGTACCTTGGGGGTATATTGATAATGAGCCGCTTAATATCGCCTTTGACCACCGAAACAAGCGCATCAATGATCGAGTAAAAGTGCGGCGTCATAATGAACTTGCGCCCAAACTGATGCTTAAAGAAGTACCGTACAAAAAACTCAAATTCGTTAA
>CAIMDR010000009.1 GCA_903839795.1 uncultured Methylococcaceae bacterium
ATTATTCGTGGCGAGATGTTTTCGAGTAATTATGGTTTTGTGGTGGATTATCTTGCCGAGATTCTTAGGGCAATGCGCAACCATGACTATTCTGATCGTTATAAAGCACATTTTACTTTGTCTTCTGACCTGTCGACTCGGGACAGGGATGGCATTAACAAAACTTTCTCTGGGCTGATGAAAATTTTATATCCCCAAGGCGAGGCTTCCAAGGATGAAATTGAGGAGATTCTTAAATTTGCGATTGAAGGTCGCAAGCGCGTTAAAGATCAATTGATGCGTATTGATACGACTTATCCAAAGGTACGCTTTACCTATGAGGATCATTCAGGTCAATCTTCGTCTGTCAGTACACTGGAAGAAGAGTCATACCCTGGTTATTATTACAAGACGATTGCAGATACATCAACAGGTACAGATGATGTTGCAAGTAATGTACAAAAAAGTCCATTATCACAGCAAGATTTTTCATTCGTTAATGATGATGTTGTCATCGAACGACATCGAATTTTCCAAGAAAATCAGAAAGGTATTTTCTTTGATGATTTGTTTGGCCCCTACTTGCGCGGAGCAAGTAAGATAATTGTTACCGATCCTTATATCCGGATGTTTTATCAAGTACGTAACTTTATGGAGTTTCTTGAAACGGTTGTAAAGTTTAAAGAACAAGATGAAGAAGTTGCTGTTCATTTGGTGACATCCTTAGATGATTTTAAAGGTGACCAGCAACAAGAGCACTTTGAAAAGATTAAAGAATCGTGTACTTCGATAGGTGTTGATTTTTCTTGGGAATTTGATGCCTCTAGCTGTATTCATGCGAGGCATATTATTACTGACCACGGTTGGAAAATACTGCTGGATCGCGGCCTTGATGTTTATCAATATTATGATGCCAATGATGCTTTTACTTTTGCTAACCGTTTGCAGCAACAGCGGTTCTGTAAGGCTTTTGAGGTGACGTATATTAAAAATACGTTGGATGAAAATTAATGTCGGTAGTGTAGTTATTCAAGCCCCGCTCTTTAGTTGAAGAGGAATTGAATGATTACATTTATATAAGTTGCCTAAAAGCCGGAGTACAAACCTGGGTGTGTATTTCAAACTGACAAGATGTCGGGGCGCGTCACTGTCATTAAGTTAAGCATGTGGAGACTATAAAGTGGGAGTTTTCTTGCGCTTTTGAAAGTATTATCTGTAAATATTTCAGATATTTTTTCGAGTCAGCATGGAATCCGTTTAAACCAGTATAATCAGTGTGATTCGTGTTCTATAATTTAAGCTGACATTTACTGAGTAGTTAAGATTTTATGTTAATTAATACGACATTTAAACCGGCCTGGTGGTTAAATAACGCCCATTTACAAACGTTGTATCCCGCATTAATCCGCAAAACTCTATCGCCCGAATTACGACGTGAACGCTTAATAACGCCTGACAATGATTTTATTGATATCGATTGGTGCGGGGAGGGCAGTCAACCGTTAATTATTTTATTGCATGGTTTGACGGGCAGTTCTCAATCTGTCTATATCAAAGGTTTGCAGCGCACTTTATTGCAGCAAGGATTTAGGAGTGTTGCGTTAAATTTTCGGGGTTGTAGTGGTGAATTGAATTATTCAGCGCGGTGTTATCATTCCGGTGAGACGGAAGATATTCATTTTCTTTACCAAACCTTGCGCCAACGTGAGCCGGATACGCTTTTCGCGGCGGTCGGCTTTTCATTGGGGGGGAATGTGCTGCTAAAATGGTTGGGTGAGCAAGGCAGTCAGTTGTTGTTATTTGCCGCGATAGCGGTTTCTGTGCCTTTAGTATTAAGTACCTGTGCAACCAAGCTGGATGGCGGCTTTTCCAGACTTTATCGTAAAAAGTTGCTGGGTGAATTAAAGCAGCATATCCAGGCAAAACAACGGCATTTAGAAAAGCAGGGAAGGCGGCAGGAAGCCAATAGAATTGAACGGTTAGGTGATTTATCGGGTATTAAATCATTTTGGCAATATGATGATCAGGTTGTGGCCAAGTTACATAACTTTAAAAGTGTACACGACTATTACCAGCGCTCCAGTTCCCGCCAGTTTCTTAAATCGATAGCGATATCGACCTTGTTAATCCAAGCGGTTGATGATCCTTTTATGACGAAAGACGTGCTTCCTGATCTGGATGAATTATCAGCAAGCGTGCATTTGGAAATTACTCAAGGCGGCGGGCATGTAGGATTTATTGCCGGCGAAATTCCGTTTAAACCGGATTATTGGTTAGAGCGACGTATTCCGGAATTTTTAAAGCAACAGCTGTTTTTTGATTTGGGTCATTCTGGCTGATTTATTTGGGATTGTTCTTTGCGGAAATCGCTGTAATAAAGTTTTTTAAAAAAATATCACTTCATGGCTTGTGTTATCAACTGTTTTCAATGATAATAGCCCTCTTTAGCCACTACGGCTAAAGCGTAATGGTGATCGTGTCGGTCCTCTCGCAACGATACGCTGTAAACCCCGCCAGGTCCGGAAGGAAGCAACGGTAGCAGCAGATTCGTGTGCCGGGATGTGGCTGGTACGATTACCGCCCAATATAGTCACTACTTTGCGAGCCTGCAATGAATTACCAGGTACTCGCCAGAAAATGGCGCCCTCATAATTTCACAGAAGTTGTCGGACAAGAGCATGTCGTAAAATCGTTAATTAACGCTTTACAACATAATCGACTTCATCACGCCTATTTATTTACCGGAACTCGCGGCGTAGGCAAAACCACCATAGCCAGAATCCTTGCTAAAGCCATTAATTGCGAAAACCTTCAAGATTTTAATCCTTGTGGCGTCTGTAGCGTATGCCGGGAACTTGATGAAGGCCGGTTTTTAGATTTAATCGAAGTTGATGCTGCCTCCCGTACTAAAGTAGAAGATACCCGCGACTTACTCGATAACGCCCAATACGCGCCCAGTCATGGCCGCTATAAAGTTTATATCATCGATGAAGTTCACATGCTGTCCGGGCATAGTTTTAATGCGTTGTTAAAAACTCTGGAAGAGCCTCCGCCACATGTAAAATTTTTGTTGGCGACCACCGATCCCCATAAAATCCCTGTTACCGTTCTGTCCCGTTGCTTGCAATTTAATTTAAAGCGCTTGTTACCTGCCCAGATTTTTTCCCAAATGGAATTTATACTCCAACAGGAAAACATTGAATTTGAAGCCGCTGCATTAAAATTATTATCCCGTGCTGCTGATGGCAGTATGCGCGATGGTTTAAGTTTGCTGGATCAAGCTATCGTTTATGGCAATGGTAAAGTGCCCACAGAAGACGTCAGAGCCATGTTGGGTACGGTGGCATTGCAACCGGTTGATGATCTGTTAATCGCCTTGGCTCAGGGTGATGCTGCGGCCATTTTGGATAAAATCAATGAAATTGCCAATTTAACGCCTGACTTTAGCGATGTATTACAGCAGATGTTACAAATCCTGCATCGTGTCGCCTTGATTCAACAAATACCGACGGCCGTTGATCATGATTTTGATATTGATATGATTGCGGCTTTGGCATCCCAACTTAGCCCCGAAGATGTTCAGCTTTTTTATCAGATTGGCTTGGTGGGTCAACGAGACCTTAGTTTAGCGCCCGATCCACGTAGCGGCTTTGAAATGGTCATGTTGCGTATGCTGACATTTAAACCCGTAACCTTGCAACAAAGCCCTGTTCAATCCGTTAATATTCAGCAGGTAACGCCTAAGTCGCCCATAAAAACAGTTTTATCTGTTGTGGAGACAGTGCCTCGCAAGGAAGCTTCGGTTGCTGTTGCCAGTGGGGGCGAGAGTGATTGGCTGTCAATGATTGTTGCTATGAAGCTGAATGGCATGACCCGCGAATTTGCCAATAATTGTGTCTTGGAAAGTATTGATGATAAAGTCTGCACCTTGATAATCGATCCGGATTATATCAGGAGTGCCCGCTCAGAAGAGGTCTTGCAAAAAGCCTTGCAAGCTTATCGCGGGACACCGGTTAATTTGGTTGTTAAAGCTAAAAAAACCACTATTGATACGCCAGCCGTTCAATTGACCAAAGAACGCGAAGATAAGCAACAAGCTTCGGTTGATGCCATTAATTCGGATCATAACATTCAAGCTTTAAAAGACCATTTTGATGCGCGGGTTTTACCCGGCACCATAGAGCCCGTATAACCCTAGAGAGGAAGTAAAATGAAAAATGCATTAGGCAATATTATGCAGCAAGCCCAAAAAATGCAGGAAGACCTGAAAAAAGCCCAGGATGAGTTGTCTTTGATGCAAGTATTGGGTGAATCAGGTGGCGGTTTGGTGACTATCGTAATGACTGGCAAGCGCGAAGCCAGAAAAGTAACGATTGATGATTCGCTACTGGGCGATGATAAAGATATGCTGGAAGACTTGGTGGCTGCTGCTATTAATGATGCTGTTAATAAAGTCGGTAAAATGAAAAAAGAAAAAATGTCAGATATCACAGCAGGAATTCCTTTGCCTCCCGGATTTAAACTGCCTTTTTAATATGCAAAAAAAAGGCTTGTTAGGGCAGTTAATACAAAACTTATGCTGCTTGCCAGGTGTTGGTCCTAAATCAGCGCAACGGATGGCTTTTTATTTGCTTCAACGCGATCGCAATGGCGCAAAAATACTGGCCGAAACACTGCTGCACGCAATTGCTGCCATGGGGCAATGCCAGCAGTGCCGAACACTGACCGAGCATGCGCTTTGTGAAATTTGCGCTGACAATTCAAGAGACGACTCTCTCATTTGTATCGTTGAAAGCCCCGCCGATGTCTGGATTATTGATCAGGCAACCGTGTTTAAAGGACGTTATTTTGTGTTGCATGGGCGTTTATCGCCCCTGGACGGCATCGGTCCAGATGAACTCGGTTTGGATTTGCTGGAAAAACGGTTGGCAACGGGCACGATTAAAGAGCTGATTTTGGCTACCAATTCAACCGTAGAAGGCGAAGCAACCGCTTATTTTATTGGCGAGATAGCCAAAAAACATCAGGTAAAAGCCAGCAGAATAGCACACGGCGTACCGATGGGAGGGGAGCTTGAATTTATTGATAGCGGTACACTGTCTCATGCGTTTAAAGGGCGAAAAGAGTTGTGATTAAGGTTCGTTAAAGGTTAAAGGTACAAGGCTAAAGGCTAAAGGGTGTGTGTGAAGATTGGTTTTTTTCGCCCTTCGCCCTTCGCCCTTCGCCCTTCGCCTGATTTTATGATTTTCCGATTCCTGCTTTGTGGTGGATAGTTAATTTTTAAAGGTGAAAATATGACTGATTGTTTGTTTTGCAAGATGGTTGCCGGCGAAATTAAACCGGATGTAGTTTTTGAAGATGATACGGTTCTGGCATTTAGAGATATTAATCCTCAAGCACCGACCCATATACTGATTATCCCCAAGATTCATATTGCCACTTTGAATGATTTGGATGATGCGTTGCTTGCCGGCCATTTACTACAAACCGCCGCTCTGCTGGCCAAGCAGGAAGGTTTGTCTGAAGAAGGCTATAGAACCGTATTTAACTGCAACAAAAAGGGCGGACAGGATGTTTACCATCTGCATTTGCACTTATTGGGCGGTAGACAAATGATTTGGCCGCCAGGTTAGATTAAGGTATTTATTGATTTATGCCGTCCCTTTATTTATAGATATTCGCATTTCATAATTCTTGCACAGTTAATGATAACAATATAGCGTTCGTTATGGGGCGTGCATCAATGCTTAAAACAATTCGAGTCAAATTATTTTTAACTTTTTTAGTCACTACCCTTTTAATTGTTTTAGGGATGTATGTTTTTATGCGTTGGTCTTTGGATCGAGGCTTTACTGAATTTGTAGAAACGCGCCAGCGGGAGCAGGTAACAAACCTCATTGAAGGGCTGACTGAATCCTATGCCGGCAACCAGGGTTGGGGGGCTTTGACCGGTGACAAGCAAAAATGGGTTGATTTATTGTGGCAATCTAATCCACATGGCCATCACCGCCCCCCTTTATGGCTTAAACAATCTCCTGCCGAAGCCAATGATGTTTGGCCCCCGATAGC
Organism: uncultured Methylococcaceae bacterium; assembly: GCA_903839795.1. Lineage (GTDB taxonomy): Bacteria > Pseudomonadota > Gammaproteobacteria > Methylococcales > Methylomonadaceae > Methylobacter_C. The sequence goes on from CAIMDR010000009.1 coordinate 6,049, forward strand.
AATAGAACCCCCTGTTAACAGGCGATTTATCCCCCTTGAGCTACGAGCGATGCTGCTAAATGCTGACAAGTCGATTATTTTTGGTCGTAAAGAGGCTTTCCAGCAATTATCTTTGCAACCCATCCGTTATCAAGACAAAATAGTCGGTTTTCTTGGACTTTTGCCCGGAAAAACAGTTAATCAAGTCAGTGAAATCCGGTTTATGGAGCGACAGTCTGAAGCCTTTATCTGGATTGCCTTGTTAATGATTGTGTTATCGGCCGGTCTTGCCGGGTTACTGGCTTACACGTTGGGGCGACCGCTTAAGCGTATTACAACCGCCGCAAAGGCGCTTGCTGTGGGTCATTATGATAGTCGTCTGCCCGTTGAATCAAACGATGAGCTGGGTCAGTTAGCCCGAAACTTTAACGATATGGCGGCAGCTTGGGAACAGTCTGAACAAGCCAGACGACGCTGGGTAGCGGATATTTCTCACGAATTGCGTACGCCTTTGGCGGTATTGCGAGGTGAGTTGGAAGCCTTGCAAGACGGCATACGGCCACTGACCAAAGAAGCTATTGATTCTTTGTTTGGTGATGTCATGCGACTGAATCGTTTAACGGACGATCTTTATCAATTATCCCTGTCTGATCAAGGTGCGCTAAGTTATCGCAAGGTGCAACTTGATCCGGTAGCGTTATTAAAAGAAGATTTGGTCGCATTAAAACCGGAGTTTCAAAACAAACAAATAGCTATCAAGTGGACTAATAATTTAACTGACCCTGTCAGCATTTACGCTGATCCTGACCGCTTATCCCAGTTGTACCGAAACCTGCTTACCAATAGCGTAAACTACACCGACAGTAAGGGGCAGTTAGCCATCACCCTTTCTCTGGAATCTGATAAGCTGGTGCTCAATTTTTCTGATAGTAAACCAAGCGTACCGGAACACGAATTACCCAAATTATTTGACCGTTTTTATCGGGTAGAAAGCTCACGTAATCGCCACCATGGCGGTGCCGGTCTTGGCTTGGCTATTTGTAGCAATATTGTCGAAGCGCATAATGGCACGATACAGGCACAATCTTCGCCTTTAAACGGGCTGACTATCCGCATTGAATTACCGATTAGCTCATGAAACGTAATCATTCAGTCCCCCTCTTTAACAAAGCGGGGTTAGGGGAGATTTTATTATATAAATCCCCCTTTGTTAAAGGAGGAGGTGAGTAACCACCATGAAACATATCCTGATTGTAGAAGATGAATTAAAACTGGCCCGTCTGCAAGTGGATTATCTGCATAACTCCGGCTTTGACACGAACTGTTTAAGCAATGGGTTGGAGGTGTTGCCATGGCTTAAAGCAAATCCGACTGATTTAATATTATTGGATTTAATGTTGCCCGGTCGTGATGGTTTGGATATTTGCCGGGAAATTCGCAGTTTCAGTGCGGTCCCGATTATCATAATCACTGCGCGTATTGAAGAAATAGATCGCTTGCTTGGGCTTGAATTGGGCGCTGATGATTATATTTGCAAACCTTTTAGCCCTCGTGAAATGGTCGCTCGTGTTAAAGCCGTGCTACGTAGGCAGCAAGCACAAACGACAATACCCATACTCACTAGTGCTTTAATGCTTAACCCTCATAATTTTCGGGTACTTGCAGAAGGGCAGGAAGTAGAGTTAACTACCGTTGAGTTTCAGTTGTTACAGGCTTTGTACCAGCAACCCGGCCGTATCTTTTCCCGCTCAAAATTAATGGATCTGATTTATCAGGATCACCGTATTGTCTCTGACAGAACCATCGATAGTCATATCAAAAAACTGAGAAAAAAACTGACCGATTTATTGCCCGGTCAGGAATTGATTCATTCAGTTTATGGGGCGGGCTATCGGTATGATCCTCAGGACAAAGTTGTAGATTAAAGTTTCACATTATTTACACATTTTATTCAAAATGTTTGTGCTTTTCATCGGTAAAGTAAGGATCAAGAACAGAAGATCTCTGTTCTGTAACTAACCTTTAATTAACGAGAGATAAAACATGAACAAGAAAATTATAACCCTTGCACTACTGGCTTTGGCACTCCCATTAACTGTCGTCGCATTTCCTGGTGATAAAGGCGATTTTGAGGTGCATCATGCCAATCGGCTTGAGCATCTGTCCAAGCGTTTGGATTTAACGCCTGAGCAAAAAACAAAAGTGGAAGCTTTATTCAAGGTGCAGGATGAAAAATTAAAAAGCATCCATGAAGAAACCCAGGCGCGTTTGCAGGAAATTTTGACCAAAGAACAATTAACAAAATTGGATGAGTTAAAAAAACAACGCCATGATAAATGGCAATCTAAACATGAAGGCTTAAATAATCAAAAAGCGCCTGAACAAATCAAGTAACCTTATGAGTATTGAAAAATAACGCGGTTGTTTTATTTTTGGTAACGGAGGCTGTCCGAGAATAGTAATCGTAGCGAGGGGAAGTCATTTTGAGTCAGATTTTTTGATCATTTGAGGCGAATAGTTATACTATTTAACGAAAATGAGCGGAAAATCTGTCCGAAATGGCTTTTCCGCAGTAGGTTTTCTATTCTCGGACAGCCTGCTATCCCTTAACCCGGGTAATTTTTAAAACAATGGGTAATTCTTTCAAGCTGCGAAAAATCCTGGCTAAATGCACACGGTCTTTAACAGTCAGGGTGATTAAGTCAACACAAACACGATCATCCTGATCAATAACGGTGACATTTTCAATATTTGAACGCTGATCTGAAATAGTTGAGGCAATGGTTGCCAATGCCCCGCGTTGATTTAGTATTTCTATACGAAGTTCAGCTGGAAAATCACCGGTAGCATCCAGGCTCCACTCAACATCCAGCCAGTTGGTGTGTTTTTTTCTGACGACAGAGCGGTTACGGCATTCGTGATGATGAACCACAATGCCTTTGCCGGGATTAAAGTAACCAATGATTGAATCCCCTGGAATGGGTCTGCAACATTTGGCCAAGGTAATCACCATGCCTTCTGTGCCTTTTATAATCAAGGGAGATTGCCTGAATCTTTCAGTATTATCTAACTTAATATTGGCATTAAGATCTGCTTGTGTAAGGCGCTTTGCAATTAAAAATGGCATTTTATTGCCTAATCCTATGTCTTCCAACAAATCATTCATTGACGGCATAGTCATGACTTTAAGAAATGCTTGTATACGATCTTCCTCAATATTTTCCAGATGAATATGCATGGATTGCAATTCTTTTTCTAATAATCGTCGGCCTAAGCTGATAGCTTCTTGCTGTTTGAAATGTTTTAAATGGTTGCGAAT
>CAIMDR010000010.1 GCA_903839795.1 uncultured Methylococcaceae bacterium
ATCTGACACTTCTTTTAGCAAGTAAGACGCGATAACAGGAATGACGGTCAGTGACAATATCAGCGAACCACTGAGCGCAAAAACGATGGTTAAGGCGACCGGCGTAAATAATTTACCTTCCAGTCCTTGCAGGGTCAGTAACGGTAAAAAGACGATAATAATAATTAAAATGCCTGACGTAACCGGCCCTGCCACTTCACGTGTTGCCCGATAAATGACATGCAAACGCGGTAAACGCTGGGCTTTTTCAACATGAGCAAGATGGGTGATAAGATTTTCAACCACCACCACCGCCGCATCCACCAACATACCGATAGCAATCGCCAAACCGCCCAAGCTCATCAGGTTTGCTGACATGCCCATGTAGTTCATCAATATAAAAGTAAATAAAGCCGCCAGCGGCAAAGCCAAGGCAACCACCAAGGCAGCTCGTAAATTACCCAGAAATAACAGCAGTAAAACCACAACCAAGGCTATCGCTTCCAGCAAGGCGTGTAAAACGGTCTCCACGGCCTTGTCAACCAAGTCAGCGCGATTGTAAAAGACTTTGGCTTCAACGCCTTTAGGAAACCCCTGGCTAATTTGAGCCAGTTTTTGCTCGATTCCGACAATCGTTTGTCTGGCATTAGCGCCGCGTAAACTAAGCACCAGTCCGGTAACCGCTTCGCCTTCGCCATTTTTACTCACTGCGCCATAGCGCGTCAGTGCACCGATTTTAACTTCGGCGATATCGCTGACGGTAATGGGCGTACCGTTTTTATTATCCACGACGATGGTACTGACATCATCCAAGGTTTTGATTCGGCCTTCCGCCCGTACAATCAAGGCTTCCTCGCCATCGGTCATACGCCCTGCCCCGTCATTACTGTTGTTGTTTTTTAACGCTTGCATCAGCTTATCGATATTGATACCTCGGGCAGATAGCCGGGTATTATCGGGAATAACCTCAAAGCTTCTGACTAATCCACCCAAGGAATTAACATCGGCAACCCCTGAAACCGTGCGCAAGGCAGGACGAATAACCCAATCCAGTAAATCACGGCGCTCCATTAAAGTTAAATCGCCGCCCTCAATGGTAAACATAAACATTTCACCTAAAGGCGTCGTCATGGGAGCAATGCCGCCTTGAACGCCGGCGGGCAAGTTGCCCCACATCGTATTCAAGCGTTCGGCAATCTGCTGCCGCGCCCAGAAAATATCCGTACCTTCTGCAAAATCAACCGTAATATCCGTTAAGGCGTACTTGGCAATAGAACGCAACATGGTTTGGTGGGGAATACCCAGCAACTCAACCTCTATGGGTGCGGTTATTCTGGCTTCAACCTCTTCAGGTGTCATGCCGGGTGCTTTGACGATAATCTTTACCTGAGTGGGTGACACTTCTGGAAAGGCATCAATAGGAATGTTTTTAAAAGCATAATAGCCGCCACCGGATAACAGCAACACCACTATCATCATCAATAAGCGCTGACTTAACGCAAAGCGAATCAGGCCAGCCATTATTCAGTGCTCCCCAAGCCCAACCAGTTAGCTTTTAATGCCACAGCACCCTTGATGGCTATCGCCTCATCACCGGTAAAATCACCGCTAATAATGGATTCATTACCCTGTTTGCCTATGATAGTAACGGGGCTGACTTTAAAACCGTCCTGATTACGAATAAAAATAAAATAGTGGCCTTCATTTTGGGCAATAGCCGTATTGGGCGCTTTAAAGGCCGCACTTTTAGTGGCTTGAACAATCTGGGTATTAATGGTTTGCCCCGGCCTTACGACAGATTGCTCGCTACCCAGCGCTTGATTTGTAACAATAACAGCCCTCGCCAGTAGCGTTTGATTTTCAGGATTAACACTTTGCCCCAATAAAGTGATTTTTGCTTTGATGGGGGTATTGTCAATCAAAACCTGATCACCCACTTTAATGCTGCCGATACGCTCTTGGGGAATATTAATCTCCAACCAAAGCTCGCTCAGATTGGCAATGCGGTATAACGGTGCCAACATGTCGACTCGCTCACCTGCTGTCGCTATCCGCGCCATCACCACCCCTGAAATGGGCGAATGTACATTGAGCTGGCTGCTTAACTGGTGGGTTTGTCCCAAGCTTTCAATTTCGGGAAGGGTCATCCCGGCGATATTTAAAAGTTGCTTACGCTCATTCACATCGTAAACAAAGGCATTGTATTGACTTCGGGTTTCCTGCCAGCGTCTTTCGGCAATAACGCCATCACCCAAGAGTTTTTTATCGCGCTCATAAGCCAGCGTCCCTAATTGCATATCACTCAGCGATTTAAGATACAGGCGCTGCATGGACAGCAAATCAGGACTGTTAAGCTGAACCAGTACCTCACCTTTTTTAATATTATCGCCGCCCGCCGCCTTTAAGGTAGTGATGACTCCGGCTTGAGACGCACTAACCACATACTCGTTGGTTGGAGGAACCACCACTTTGGCAGGTGCCGTTAATACCGGAATTTGTTTAACAGCCTCCAGTTTACCCAGAGTGACGCCCAAGTTGTTTACATTATCCTGCGATATTTTAATCGTATTTTCAGCGAATACCGATGGGCAAAACAGCGCCGCCCCTGTAAAACTTAATAACAGTAAAAATTGATACAACTTCATGGCATAACTCCTACTGCCTGATTATAAAGTGCCTTGTCTCGCTGTAACATGACGGCACGTTCTTTCGCATTGAGAATGGCTTGCTGGGTTCGGGACTGGATTTTTAACAAATCCAACAAATTAATTTCACCCACAGAAAAAGCCAGCTGGGTCATGGTTAACAATTCTTCTGACACTTTTTTCTGCTCATTGGCCGTGCCCAATTCGACTCGATTAACTTCCAGATTATGCTCCGCTTCGTGATGCGCTAATTCCAAATCGCGGTAAAGTTGTTCACGCTCTGCGATTAAGCGGTTTAATTCAACATTGACTGCCGCAATGTGTGGCTGTATGTGTGCGTTACCGCCAAAAGGAATGCTAACGCCGACATTAAAAAATTCAGCATGGTTACTGCGCGGATCATAGCCCTCATCGCTCAAGATACCGGCGATAACATTGCTTTGACCTGACCCTATTGATTTAATGGCATTAATCTGAGCTTGCTTACTCTCAATCTGACTATTAATAGCAACCAAAACGGGATGATTTTTCTCGATTTCTTTTAAGGCCACCAGATTTTCTTCATAAATACTTGGCACTTTATTCATTTGGGTAACGGAGCTATAACGTTTACGTACGTGCATTAATTCCGCTTCGGCCATGGTAAATACAGAACGTTTTTGCAATAACTCGGTTTGCGCCAATAATTCATCCGCGCGGGGTAAATCGCCTAATTCAACGCGACGCTTAATAGTCTCCAATAATTTCTCATAAATACCCAACTCCGCTTGCGCTTGCTCATAACGAATTTTTGCCAGCGACATGTTCCACAAAGCGATCCTGACCAAACCGGCAACCCGTAATTTAATACCTACGGCTTGGGACTCGGCACTGGTTTCGGCCTGATTGGCCAACTTATGTTCCGCATCACGCTGGCCTATATTCCAGAGCGGCACCTGCACATTACCGGTTGCATAATTCAATTTAAAAGTGGATATCGACTGATAGCCAACAATGGCTTGTGAGGAACCGGCGGTCCAACTTTTACTGCGCTCCGAAATGGCAGCGGCTTCTTCTTCCAAAGCGGTAAGCCAAGCGGTATCCGGGTATTTTTGCATGGTTAAATCAACCAGCTTGGATAGCGTCAGCGAGGCATCAATGACAATAGGATCAAGATGATCAACAGCCTGTATTGAAGTATCGCGTTCCCAGGTCGGGTCCTGGGAATAAGCCGGGTTTGAAACAAGCAGTATACTTGCCAAAGAAAAGAGAACATGACCCAGCAGGAGCCTGGGCACACGTTTCCCGGAAAGGTTCAAAGAAAACATAAGGTAAGCTCAATGCGGTTAACACCGCGTTATGGATAAGTATCTGTTTAAAAAGACGGGACAATCGCGTCCCTGAATAACGAAGGAAAATTTATTGCGCAGGCGGAGCACGCAGTGGGGGTGATGGCATCAATAAACAGTAAGCCAACTGCTGAGACTGTGGCGAAAAATTGACATCAAACCGCGAGTCTGCCTTATTAAAAACAAACGCCTGTTGGGGTAGATAATAATGCAGGACTGAATCGCCAGACCGATTGATTTGGCTTTGCTTAACGCCACTATCAACAGCGACAAGCATACCCTCCACCACGTTATTGTATGACAACATCTTCAGTTGGTCTGGTGGCCTGTTATGTTCTGCGCTAAAGAGCTCAAGACCTGGAACATGCAAACCTGACGTTAAGCCAGGCTCCCCCGTATGGGCATGTACCAACGGCGCAATGAATTGCAACAGCGTCAGAAAAACAACTAGATATTTACGAAGTGTTGAAAACATGCGAACAATGCTATATTAATAAGAAACAATTAACAACCTGATGACTAAAGTTAACGGTTGATTATAAGCTCAAATGTTAATTGAACCTGAAAAACTTGCCTAAAGCAGATTTTCATAGCCCCGAAAGGTGCATAAAATGGATAGTCTGCATAATTTTACACTTTAAATTTAACCCGGTGATTGTATGAATAGATATACCAATATTGTTGCTTTCTGTTTAATCGCTTTATCGTTAAGCCTGGGCGGCATGTCAGATGCGGATGCCAAACGTTTTGGCGGCGGCGGTTCTTTTGGCGGACGCTCATCTTACAGTGCTCCCTATAAACGCTCGGCAATACCGCCCAGTCGTTCTGCCAGCCAACAACAAGCGACCGCTCAAAATCAGACTGCCAGACAAGGCATGGCCAATCGCGGCGGCTTAATGGGTATGCTGGGTGGTTTGGCTTTAGGGGGATTATTAGGCTCGCTGTTCTTTGGCGGCGCTTTTGAAAACTTTAACCTGATGGATATTCTAGTGTTGGGCGGGGTGGCTTTTTTACTGTATAAATTATTTGCCGCCAAAGCACGCGCCACACAACGACCTGCTTACGATCGCACCGCACATAATGAGTCCGAAGCGCAACCGGCTCACAGTACTCCGGCGGGTTTTAATACCGATTTGTTATTCAATAAAGATAAAAAATCGTCAGCGGATTCGGCTTTTCAAACGCCTACTGACCTCAACAATCCTATCTCAATTCCAGTTGGCTTTGATCAACAGGCCTTTTTATCGGGTGCTAAAATAGCCTTTACCACCCTGCAAAAAGCTTGGGATGATAAGGATCTTGCCGAAATCAGAGGCTTATCAACGGATAAAGTATTTGCTGAAAT
>CAIMDR010000011.1 GCA_903839795.1 uncultured Methylococcaceae bacterium
AGTCCCCCTTTTTCAAAGGGGGAGGTGAATACTTACGAAGCGATTGCACTCCAGTTATTTTAAATAACTTGCGCTTAACTTAACGGCATTGCATTCCCCCCTTTTTTAAAGCGAGGGACTGAATAATTAAAACTTCGTGTTCTTCGTGTCTTCGTGGTGAAATTTCTTTAACGACGAATCTATCAAATTATTTATGAGGAATAATAATGGCATTATTAACAACCCCCGTCTGTGAATTTGGTCAAAAAGCGCTTGATTTTAACTTGCCTGGCGTTGACGTCCGCACTTGGTCGTTACAAGAATGTATGGGGAAAAATGGTTTATTGATTATGTTTATTTGTAATCATTGCCCTTATGTCAAAGCCGTGCAAGACCGAATAGTTAGAGATACCCGCGAACTTAAGCAACTGGGTATTAACTCGGTCGCCATTATGTCCAATGACGCGACTGAATACCCTGAAGATTCCTTCGACAACATGAAGTTACTGGCTCAAAAACTGGAGTTTACTTTCCCTTATTTATTCGATGAAACCCAACAAATTGCCAAACAGTATAATGCTGTCTGCACACCCGATTTTTTTGGGTATAATAGCGACTTTGAATTGCAATACAGAGGCAGGCTTGATGCCAGCCGGAAGGAAGCCGCACCAGAAGATACGAGGCGCGACCTGTTTGAAGCCATGAAGCTGATTTCAGAAACCGGCCGTGGCCCGCAACAACAGATTCCAAGCATGGGTTGTTCCATTAAATGGAAATAAGTCACACTAAATATACACATAAACTGAGAGCGTAAAATATGTCAATTCAAAGAATGGTTGATCTGGATTTATCAGGAAAACGGGTATTAATTCGTCAGGATCTTAATGTACCAGTAAAAAACGGCAAAGTAACCAGCGATATTCGAATTCAAGCCAGTGTTCCAACCATTGAAAAAGCCTTGGCCGCAGGCGCTGCGGTTATACTGTTATCTCACCTTGGTCGCCCTGACGAAGGTCAGTATGACGAAGCCGCCTCTTTAAAACCGGTTGCCGAACGCTTGTCAATCTTGCTGGGAAAACCCGTCAGAGTAGAAAAAGAGTGGCTGGAAGGCGTTGTTATAGCACCAGGTGAAGTGGTACTGTGCGAAAACGTGCGCTTTAATGTGGGCGAAGAAAAAAACAGTGATGAGTTGGGCAAAAAAATGGCCGCTCTTTGTGATGTTTTTGTGATGGATGCTTTTGGTACCGCTCACCGCGCACAAGCATCAACTCACAGTGTGGCAAAATTTGCACCGATAGTTTGCGCCGGCCCTTTACTGGCAAGCGAACTGGATGCCTTGGGCAAAGCCCTGGAAACGCCAGCCAAACCCTTGGTGGCTATTGTCGGCGGCTCTAAAGTATCGACTAAATTGACGGTATTAAAATCACTATCAGAAAAAGTAGACCAATTAATTGTTGGCGGTGGTATTGCCAATACGTTTATTGCGGCCGCCGGTTTCCAAGTTGGCAAGTCACTTTATGAAGCTGATTTAATAGAAGAAGCACAGCGTTTAATTGCCGAGGCAAAAAAAGCAGGTTCTGCCATCCCTATTCCAGTTGATGTCGTTTGTGCCAAAGAATTTTCTGAAACAGCAATCGCTACTATAAAGAAGGTTGAAGACGTTGAAGCAGATGACTTGATTCTGGATATTGGTCCCGACACGGCAAAATTGTATGCTGAATTGATTAAATCTGCCGGCACTATTGTTTGGAACGGCCCGGTCGGTGTATTTGAAATTGAACAATTCAGTCACGGCACCCAATCACTGGCAACAGCCATCGCCCAAAGCACTGCTTTTTCAATAGCTGGCGGCGGCGACACCTTGGCGGCTATCGATAAATACGGCATTAATGACCAAGTTTCGTACACGTCTACCGGCGGTGGTGCGTTCCTTGAATTTCTTGAAGGTAAAGAATTGCCTGCCGTTGCCATATTAAAATCACGAGGCTAAAAAAATAAAGTGTGACGGGATTTGCAATCACGTTACTTATGTTTTGAAAGCTATTGAAGCCTTCAAACGTGCCGGTCGGGGTTGCAAGTTACCGACCGGCATCGCTTTATAACTCAAACTGCTCACTACTTTCGTGCAAAAATAAAAAATATTCCTTGCGTGTATAATTTTTATTTTTTACCTCACGGAATATAGCTAAAAAACTGGTCTGCGGGTTTATTCTTTTTAGGAATCACCTAATATTTAGCGTTAACTGCTTAAAAAAATCTTGTACCTTGATCTTACATCCTGTACCTTGTACATTGGATTCACCTTCAGTCTGGTAAACAGGCTGATTGCTTTTTACTTAATTTAGGTTTAATAATGGCTAGAGTTACTATTGAAGATTGTTTGGAAAATGTGGAAAATCGTTTCAAACTGGTGTTATTGGCAAGCACAAGAGCGCGTCAACTAAGCCATGGTGCGACTGAATTTCTTCCTCGCGGAAAGGATAAAGACACCGTTCTTGCCTTGCGCGAAATCGCAGCCGGTCATGTCACCACAGAGAATATCAATCTTCTCCACCGTGTCGGTGATGCGCACGACCACAACCCAATGTTCTAAACCTCCCTTATGCCCATGTCGAAAATAACCGACACCTTCGAACCCAAACGCCCTCAGGACGAACTGATCCAGCGTTTATGTGCGACCTTGTCCGGCTATTTAGATGAAGATCAAATAAATGATTGCGTCCGCGCTTATGAATATAGCGCCGACGCACATTCAGGCCAATTTCGAAAAAGTGGTGAGGCTTATATTTGCCACCCTGTCTCCGTTGCTATCACGCTTGCCGAGATGCGCATGGATGTCAGCGGCATTATGGCAGCCATTTTGCACGATGTCATCGAAGACACCCCCATCAGTAAAAAAGAACTGGCAAACCAGTTCAGTGTAGAAGTTGCAGAGCTGGTTGATGGCGTTACCAAACTAACCAAGATTGACGGCAAATCACAGACCCGCGCCGAAGCGCAAGCCGAAAATGTCCGTAAAATGTTTCTTGCGATGGGCAAAGACTTGCGGGTAATTTTGGTCAAACTGGCAGACCGCTTGCATAATATGCAAACGTTAGGTGTCATGCCCCCTGAAAAAAAACGCCGTATCGCGCGTGAAACTTTAGATATTTACGCCCCGATCGCCAATCGATTGGGCATGAATAAAATTCGGCATAAATTAGAATCGCTGAGTTTTCAGGCAATGTACCCTATGCGCTTCGCTGTTTTGACGAATGCCATGAAAAAAGCATTTGGTAACCGCAGCAAAGTTGTCGACACCATTGAAAGTACCATAAAAAAACGCTTGGAACAGGTTAATCTGCATTGCGAAGTTTCAGGACGAGAAAAAAACATTTATAGCGTTTATCAAAAAATGCTCCAGAAAAAAATGTCTTTGTCGTCTATTTTTGATCTGTACGCCTTCCGGATTTTTTGTGACAATACCGACGCTTGTTACCGTTCACTAGGTGTTATTCATAATCTGTACAAACCTATTCCCGGCCGCTTTAAAGATTATATTGCCCTGCCCAAAGCCAATGGCTATCAATCGCTGCATACCATAGTTATTGGCCCTTACGGCGTTCCCATTGAGATCCAGATCAGAACGCACGAGATGCACCGCATGGCGGAATCAGGTATCGCGGCACACTGGCTCTATAAATCCGATGATGATAAAACTGAAAAATTTCAGGCGCGTGCCAATGAATGGCTAAGAGATTTGCTGGAGATTCAGAAGACAGCCGGTGATTCTCTTGAATTTATTGATAATTTAAAAGTTGACCTGTTCCCTCAGGAAGTTTTTGTATTTACGCCCAAAGGCGGGATTATTAAAATGCCCCGAGGCGCAACGATTATTGATTTTGCCTACGCCGTTCATACTGATATCGGTAATGCCTGCGTTTCTGCCCGGATTGACAAACAATTGGTGCCGTTGCAAACCAAACTGGAAAACGGCATGACCGTTGAAATTATTACGGCATCTTGGGCAAGGCCTAACGCACTTTGGCTAAATTATGTCACTACCGTAAAAGCGCGTTCCAGTATCCGTAACCATCTGAAAAATTTTAAGCAACAAGAAGCTATTAGTTTAGGTCGGCGCTTATTAGAAAAAGAACTGCAAGCCATGCATGTACATCTGGAAAGCATTGAGGAAACCCGAATACAGGCATTACTTAAAGTCATATCAATTGCATCGATGAACGAATTGTTGGAAGACATTGGCTTAGGCAATAAAATGCCGTTTTTAATCGCAAAACGACTCACCCAGGATGATATCAATGCCAATATCAAACTGGATGACACCGGTAAAATACAGCAAACACCGCTGATTATAAAAGGCACAGAAGGTATGGTGATTACCCTGGCCAAATGTTGCAGACCCATTCCGGGGGATTCAATCATCGGTTACTTTAATCCAGGTAAAGGCATTGTGGTTCATCATCACGAATGCCGTAACCGCTCTGTCGTTAGAAAAACACACACCAACTGGCTGGATGTTGAGTGGAGCCTGGATGCTACCGGTGATTTTCCAGCTGAACTTCGTATAGAAATACTA
>CAIMDR010000012.1 GCA_903839795.1 uncultured Methylococcaceae bacterium
AACCGCGATACTGGAACCACCCAATGAAAGCAAACCAAAAGACCTGAAGATGGCAAATAACCTCCCCGTTTTATATAGCTTCAGGCGCTGCCCTTATGCAATCAGGGCCAGAATGGCCATTATTTATGCGGGCATTCCTGTAGAAATTCGGGAAGTGGAATTAAAAAACAAGCCGGAACATCTTCTGGTGATTTCCCCAAAAGGCACTGTGCCGGTATTGCAGCTTGCCAATGGTCTGGTGGTTGAGGAAAGTCTGGACATTATGCGCTGGGCATTGGCGCAATACGATCCTGAACACTGGCTACGCATTAGCGTTGAAGTGGACGGGTTAATCCAATGGAATGACGGGGATTTTAAACAGTACCTGGATCGCTATAAATATGCAGACCGCTATCCGGATTTCTCTCAGGCGTATTATCGGCAACAGGCGGAAGTGTTTTTAACTGAACTTGAAACCCGATTAACGGCTTCCAGTTATTTATGCGGAAATAAATTTTCGTTGGCCGATGTGGCTATTTTTCCGTTTATTCGTCAGTTTGCCGGTGTGGACAGCGATTGGTTTCGGGAGTCGGCTTATCCGGCTTTAAATAAATGGTTGGAAGCGATAGTGGCAACGGATTTATTTGGACGGGTAATGGCTAAATAACAGCGTTAAGTCGTCTCGACTTAAATGTGCGTCACAACGTTTAAAAAATCAGCATCAAGGGTGTAAGGCGAAAAATTCGCCTTGGCACTCGTCGCGTTATTCCTATTTTTCAAGACCAATAAAATCCCAGATTTTGTGGGAGATTGTTGAGTTTTCGTGTTCTTGCACGGGTGGGCCGTTGGGATAATTTAAATCATAAACCCGGGTCACATCTTTAGCAAGGTCAGCCATGTTGAGGTTTGTATAAGCTTCCTGTAAAACCAGCAAGGCATAAGGAACCGCCGTGGTGCGCTGATATTTGTCAATAACCGTTGATGCCCGGTCTGCGGCTGCAACATAAGCTCTACGTTTCATATAATAGCGGGCAACATGAACTTCATACATGGCCAGATTGTTTTTAAGTGCAATCATTCGGGACCGTGCATCGGGTACATATTTGCTGTACGGGAAGCGTTGTATCAGTTCTTCAAAGTTTTTTAAGGCATCGCGGGCAGTTCCGGTATCGCGTTGCGAGGTATCGGTCGGTAGAAACCGATCAATAAAACCTATCCCGCGATTATAATTAACCAGACCTTTTAAATAATAAGCGTAATCGACACCGGGACTTCGAGGGTTCATTTTAATGAAGCGATCAGCGGCAGCAATTGCCGAGTCCGGATCATTATTTTTAAAATAAGCGTAAGCGATATCCAGTTCTGTTTGAGCGGAATCTTCTCCAAAAGGATAACGGGATTCAAGCGCTTCATAAAGCTTGATAGCTTTCTCATAACTACCTGCATCCACGGCTGTTTTAGCCTGAGTGCGAAATTTTTCGGCTGTCCAGTCGGCATATTCTTTTTCATCTGATGAACTGGAGTCACTGGAAAAGAGTTCTTTAAGTGTTCCACAGCCTTGAAGAGAAAGGCTTAAAAAGCAAATAAATGAAAATTTAATTAAAATTAATCGCATAGTACTAACGACACGTTGTAATATTAGAGGTTTTCTCGCAGGATAAACGGCGAAACCAGAATTGGCTATGTATCCGGTGAGTATAACTTAACAATGGGTTATTCAGAAGAACTTGTTATGACAAGATTAACAGCAGAAGTGCCTTACGAAATGGCGGGTATGCGTTTGGACCAAGTGCTTGCGGAAGTTTTTGCGGATTATTCGCGCAGTAAACTGCAAACTTGTGTTAAATCCGGGCGAGTCCATGTCAACGGCTTATTACTAAAGCCAAAAGATAAACTTGAGGGTGGCGAAGAGATAACGCTGGATGCCGAGGCGGAAGTGGTTATTACGTCTGAAGCGGAGCCAATTCCTTTGGATATTGTTTTTGAAGATGACAGTCTTTTAATTGTCAATAAACCGGCAGGCTTGGTGGTGCATCCCGCCGTAGGTAACTGGCACGGCACTTTGTTAAATGCCTTGCTAAACCATAATTCAACGCTGGAAACACTGCCCAGAGCCGGTATTGTGCACCGGATTGATAAAGAAACCAGCGGCTTGCTGATGATTGCAAAAACGCTGCAAGCGCATAACAGCCTCACCCAACAGCTACAGGAACGGGCGATTACCCGAGAATATTTAGCGATTACCCGAGGCCGGATGACAGCGGGTGGAACGGTAGATGAACCTATCGCCAGGCATCCTACTGACCGTAAACGTTATGCGGTTAAAGAATCCGGTAAATTTGCGGTCACCCATTATCGTGTGGAGAAGCGTTTTACAAGGCACACTCTGGTTCAGGTTAAGCTGGAAACCGGGCGTACCCATCAAATACGCGTACACATGGCGCATATTCGGTATCCGTTGTTGGGTGATCAGGTTTATGGCGGACGCTTTCAATTGCCGGCTGATTGCAGTGAGCAACTGGAAAAAGAGTTACGCAGCTTTAAACGGCAGGCATTACATGCGGCAAAATTGGGATTGCAACATCCGGTGACTGATGAATATTGTGAATGGGTGCAGCCTTTGCCTGACGATATGACGCGATTATTGGCAGCTTTATCTGATAATGACCGGGATTAAACACTGGCTGATTCCAGACTGGCCGGCCCCCGCCAACATTCATGCAGCGACCACATTGCGAACGGGCGGGGTGAGTCTAGGTGCTTTTTCCAGCCTTAATCCGGCCACTCATGTCAGTGATGATAATGAGCGGGTCAGACAAAATAGGCAAATTATAGGAGCAATGCTGGATTTACCCGCTGAACCGATATGGCTAGAGCAAATACACAGCAATCGTGCCGTTAAAGCAGTTAAAACTGCTTTATTAGAACAGGCTGATGCCAGTTATACCAATGAATCGGGTATTGTCTGTGCGGTGATGACCGCTGATTGTTTGCCGTTGCTGGTTTGTTCCGCGGATGGCGCACAGATAGCGGCTATTCATGCGGGTTGGCGGGGTTTGTTGGCGGGCGTGATCACGAATACGGTTGTCGCCATGCAGCAACAGGATTTACTGGTATGGCTAGGGCCTGCAATCGGGCCTGACTGTTTTGAAGTAGGGCCTGAAGTGCGTGAGGCTTTTCTGGAAAAATCAGTAACATTCAATGATGCCTTTAAACAGCAAGGTAACGGCAAGTGGTTGGCAGACATTTACCAATTGGCCCGAATTGAATTGGCCGCGTTAGGCATCGTTAATGTTTATGGCGGCACACACTGTACTTTTACCGAACATGAGTATTTTTATTCTTATCGAAGGGAGTCACAAACAGGGCGCATGGCGACATTAATTTGGAGAGAATAACGTAGTGAATTTATTGGTATTAATTATCATCTTTACCGCTGTTGGTGGTGTATTAAGCGTGATGGCCGCCGCCGTTTTTTTATTATTGCGAGATCATCACCGCAAGGCCATATTACCGCACGGGATTAGTTTTGCAATTGGCGCGTTATTAGCGGTTGCCTTTTGGGGTTTGATTCCCGAGGCCTTTGAAAAAGTGAAGCCGGAGCAGTTTCAGTCATTATCGGCAACGATTTTAGCAGGCATACTCGGTTTTTTTATGCTGGAAAAGCTGTTGATCTGGCGTCATTGTCATTACGGCAGTTGTGAGGCTCATGGTGATGACTCGCACAGTGACGACCATGCGCACAATCACGGACATAGCCACAGCGGTGCCAAGTCGGCGGGCGCGTTGATTATTCTGGGCGATAGTATCCATAATTTTGTTGATGGTGTTTTAATTGCCGCTGCGTTTTTAACCGACGTTCAATTGGGTATCGTTACCAGTTTAGCTGTGGCTGCGCACGAAATTCCCCAAGAAGTCGGTGATTTTGCCATTTTGTTGGACAGTGGCTATTCTCGAGGTAAAGCACTTTTTTACAATGTACTGGCCAGTTTGACCACTGTGTTGGGCGGAGT
This sequence comes from uncultured Methylococcaceae bacterium, assembly GCA_903839795.1. Lineage (GTDB taxonomy): Bacteria > Pseudomonadota > Gammaproteobacteria > Methylococcales > Methylomonadaceae > Methylobacter_C. The sequence goes on from CAIMDR010000012.1 coordinate 3,993, forward strand.
GTTGGCTTACTTTAGCCTGGAAGATTTGCATGACAGTTTGCCATACTTTTTGGCTTTGGCGGCTTCAAGCTTTATTTATATTGCAGTTGCGGACTTGATACCTTCATTGCATACCAAAACCGACATGAAAACTTCATTGCAACAAATTGCTTTGATTGCTGCCGGTGTGTTTTTGATCTGTTCATTGCACGACATTGCCCATAATATGAATGGTTAGATTTGAGGTTCAAGGTTCAAGGTTCAAGGTGCAAGGTGCAAGGTTTAAGATTCAAGGCTAAGGGCGAAAGGCTAAATGGACATCTTTTTGAGCCTTTCACCTTGAACCTTGTCCCTTTTACCTGCTTTTAAGCTTTTAAGTCGTCACATCAGGCTCGGTTCTGCCGGTTCGTTTTTTAACTTCGCAAAACTGTTCGGCGAGGATAATTAATTCGCTGAGTGCTTCTTGAGCATCCTGATCATGTTTAGTGACGTCAGCTTCAAAACGCTCAATATAGATTCTTAAGGTTGCACCGACAGTACCGGTTCCTGATAAGCGAAAAACAATCCGCGAGCCGTTCTCAAAACCAACGCGCATACCCTGATTTTTACTGATGCTGCCGTCTATCGGGTCTTCATAACTAAACTCATCCGCATAGCTAACCACGTATTCACCAAAACTTTGGCCGGGCAAGGTGGTTAATTGCTCGCGTAAATGCTCAACAATACTGTTGGCAATAGGGCTTTCGATCGCTTCATAATCGTGACGGCAATAAATGTCCCGGCCGAATTTTTGCCAGTGCTCATGAACAATATCAGCAACAGACTGACGCTTTATGGCAATTAAATTTAACCAGAATAATATCGCCCATAAACCGTCTTTTTCACGCACATGATCGGAGCCCGTACCAAAACTTTCTTCACCACAAATGGTTATTTTTCCTGCATCCAGTAAATTGCCAAAAAATTTCCAACCGGTGGGGGTTTCGTAGCAGGGTATGTTGTACTTGGCGGCAACGCGGTCAACTGCTTGACTGGTCGGCATAGAGCGGGCAACACCGCTGATGCCTTTAGAATAAGCCGGAATTAAATGGGCATTAGCAGCCATAATGGCCAAACTGTCACTGGGAGTTACAAAAATGTTACTGCCGGTAATCATGTTGCGATCACCATCGCCATCAGAAGCGGCACCAAATGTTGGAGCATCAACACTGAACATGCGCTCGGCAAGTTCGTGTGCATGCGCCAAATTGGGATCAGGGTGATGGCCGCCAAAATCTTCCAGTGGTTCTGCATTAATCACTGATTCGGGTGAAGCGCCCAGAATGTCTACCAGTATGCTTTTTGCATAAGGACCGGTTATGGCGCTCATGGCGTCAAATAGCAGGGTGATATAACCAGAGCTAATACTTTGTTTAAGCAGGTTAAAATCGAAAATAGATTGCATGAGTTCGGCATAATCAGCAACCGGATCAATAATAGTTATTTTTAGCTCATCGATTTGTTGAGAGCCGATGCTATCTAAATCCACATCTTTAATGTTGGTGGTTTTATAGCTATCAATAACTTGACTTCGCTGAAAAAATGCATCACTGTACTTTTCGGGTGCTGGGCCACCATTGCCGACATTGTATTTGATGCCAAAATCTTCATCAGGGCCACCAGGGTTATGACTGGCGGAAAGAACCAGTCCTCCAAAAGCCTCATATTTTCGAATAAGATGTGATGCAGCCGGCGTAGACAGCAAACCACCCTGGCCAATAATAAGCTCGCCAAAACCATTGGCGGCTGCAATTTTAATGATGGATTGAATGGCGACTCTGTTAAAATAACGGCCGTCTCCACCTAATACGAGGGTTTTGCCGGTAAAATCCTCTAATGAGTCGAAAATTGCTTGAACAAAATTCTCCAGATATCCGGGCTGTTGAAATACTTTAACTTTTTTTCGAAGTCCTGATGTGCCAGGGTTCTGATCGTTGTAAGGTTGAGTTGCGATGATTTCTATTTGCATGTTTGCTCCTTGGTTCGATAATTAACGTGGTTTATAAAATACACTAAAATCCT
>CAIMDR010000013.1 GCA_903839795.1 uncultured Methylococcaceae bacterium
CAAGGATGTGATATTCCAAAATTACCGCAGATACCCGAATTGGCTGCCGTTTAATCTAGGGCTCTGATCGGTTACGTCCGTGTAGATAAATTTATGAGTATAAAATATACTATTCCTGATATTTCAAATATACTGAAATTAGAACAAATAAAACATGACATAGAAAATAGTATGATTTTAATTGATAAGCTCAAAGAAGAACTTAATAATTGCTCCTCTACAGAATATTTTAAAGCTAAAGATAATTTACATAATGAAATATCAAAATTAGAGACGTTAAATCTTGAGTTGGCGTATGCATTATCAGTAGATAATCAAAAATAAACGGGGCCAAAGTAAACTTAAATAATTTCTTTGCATTTTTCTTCCGCCAACCAACAGGTCAACCTATCTTTTTTATTGTCATTTGTCGCCCTGCCAAACGCTCAATTTTTACTTTAAACCGATCATTAACCAGTAAGTTTCCAAAGCACGGGGGATGAATGTGTTCGATTTTTTACAATCATCTTCCCCTTTTTGTATGGCGTACTTTAATATAGAAATTTTCCTGTTTAATTCTTCGTGTTTAATTGGCATCATGGTTTAAGTAAAAATATAACCAGCAAATAAACGCGGACTGACCGGAAGCGTCGTGCTTTGTAAGTCCTGTTTATTGCATGGTCTTGTTAGTTAAATTTAAGCTGGCAGGTTTATTTCGCGATGGGGCATTAAACGAGGAATTTATTAACATAAACCGGCCATTCAGAAATAAACCTCCAAGGTCGGAAATTGGCCGATTGCGGCCGAAAATAGATAATTACAATTTCAGAATATTATCGGCAAAAGTCTGAGTTATTTTCTCAAGTGTGACGGGGTTTGCAATTCCCGTCCCGTGTGAGCGCAATTCCGTTATCTCGACCCGATCCTTGATTATCCGTAACACTTATAAGTGCAGGCAAATTGACTCTGATAATACTGCAATACAGAGTACGGGATGCTAATACCACTATAAATGTCGCCAAACATTTTGCCTCGTTACTGCGACCCACTATAAATGTCGCCAGACATTTTGCTTCGTTACTGCGACCCGTCATGAATGTCGCCAAACATTTTGGCTCGTTAATGCGACCCACCATAAATGTAGCCAAACATTTTGTCTCGTTAGCGCGTTCCACTATAAATATCGTCAGACATTTTGCTTCGTTAGCGCGTTCCACAAGGTGGTATGCTTATTCCATACCATAAAATTGTCGTACTTATTCAGATCCCCTCGATTTGCTCTCCACCTCAATCCCACTTTTTCAAAGGGGAAAGTGAATACTGACTATTCTTTTATTAGCGATCTCATCAAACCAACGTAATCCCATTCTTATCAATGCTGATTAACTGTTTTTTATACAACGCCCCAATGGCTTGTTTGAAGACTTTTTTACTGACGCCAAAGGTGGCATAAATCGCTTCGGGCGGACTTTTGTCGCTTAGCATCAAAGTGCCATTGTTGGCTTTTAGTTTGTTTAAGATGTCATCGGTTAGCGATACCACTTTGCCGTAGCCGGGTTGGTTAAGATTAAGATCAATTTTACCGTCTTCTCTTATTTGTTTAATGTAACCGTCCAGCTTTTGGCCTCTTTTGAGGGGTTGAAACAGTTCATTTTGATACAGCAAGCCCCAGTGGGTATTATTAACGATGGCTTTAAAACCCAGTTCGGTTTTATCTGCGATAATTAATGACACTTTTTGACCCACTTCAAAATCGACAGATTCATCTTCGATAAAGCGGTCAATTTTAGTGGTGGCGGCAATGCGGTTTTTGTCATCAAGAAACACTTTAACCAGATACGATTTCCCGACTTCCATTTCGTGGTGTTGTTCACTAAATGGAACCAGTAAATCTTTGGGTAAACCCCAATCCAAAAAAGCGCCTACATAATTAAGGGAGATTACTTTTAACCAGGCAATGTCATCGACTTGTGCCAAGGGTGTTTTGGTGGTTGCTGCCAGATGGCCTTCTGAATCCACGTAGACAAAGACATCCAGAGCATCACCTACCTGACAGTTTTCAGGCGGCTTTTTGTCTGCCAGTAATACTTTGGCGGAGGTGCCGTTGTCCAGATAGACATCCGGGCCCTGTTTTTTAACGACGTTTAAGGTATTAATTTTACCGATATTTAACATGGTAATACTCAACTGGTAATGATGAAACGCACAGCGTCTAAGCGTAAATGGGCGACCTGAATATTTTCATGGGCCAGCATGGTTCGGTCTTTAAGCTGTTCAATTTCTTCGGTTTTAATGGTCGGGTTGACTTTTTTCAGTCGAACCAGACGTTTTATTTCGGTGGTGAGTGATTCAAGCATGGCGTTGGTGGCTTCATCAATCAGGTCTTGCATGTCGGCTTTGGCTTTTAATTCTGCGGCCGCCAACAGTTTGGTGATGAGGACGCGCTGATTATTTAAAAAGGCAATGATTTGTTGTTTATCAAAGTTTTTGCCGGTTTCCAATAAACTGCGATGCTCCAAGGTTTCCGTCACATCCTGTTGATGCTGATTAATCAATACCCGAATAGGCGTAGGCGGAAGAAACCGGCCGATTTGTAATTCAGCCGGTGCGCTGCATTCAACAATAAACAAACATTCCAGCAAAAATTGCCCCGCTTTTAGCTCGGGATGCCTGATGACGCTAATTGCTGCATTGCCGGTTTCACTGGATAGCACCAAGTCTATGGCCGAGGTGACGATGGGGTGTTCCCAAGTCAGAAATTGCAGTTCTTCACGCGCCAGGGCAAGTTGGCGATTTCCGGTAACGGTTACGCCATCTTCAGATAAGGCGGGAAAGTGAGACACCCGCATGTGATCGCTGGGGCGAACAATGAAGCAATCTGCCGAATGAAACTCGGTATCAACGCCATAGCATTCAAAGACGTTTTCCATGTAAGGCCAAAGTGCGCCTTCATGTTCATAGCTGTTTATCTGGTCAATCAGTTCGTCGGATAATTCTTTACGACAGGAGTTTAATTCCAGTAATTGGTCGCGACCATTGTGTAATTGTGCCTCAATTTCTGCACTCAGTGCTTGGGTTTTGGCGATAAACGCATCAATATCCGCTTGATGGTTGTTGTCCAGTACGTCTTTCAGTTGATCTTGCAGTTTATCGGCAACCGCTTGGGCGGCTGAATTATTGCTGCGAAAGGCATCAAGGCCTTCGTCATACCATCGATACAGGCTGTGTTGCGAGGTGTTTTCAAGGTACGGGATATGTATTTGAATCACGTGTTTTTGACCGATACGATCCAGCCTGCCGATGCGTTGTTGCAATAAATCGGGGTTGGTGGGTAAGTCCCACAGAATCAAGTGATGGACAAATTGAAAGTTTCTGCCTTCGCTGCCAATTTCAGAACAGATTAATAGCCGTGCCGAGCTTTCCGGATCGGCAAAATAAGCGGCAGCCCGGTCGCGTTCAATAATGGTCATGCCTTCATGAAAAACCGCCGAAGCAATACCGACACGATCTTTTAAGGTTTGTTCCAGATCAATAGCGGTTTGCGCGTGTTTACAGATTAACAAGGCTTTTTGACCGCGTAATGAGGCGCTTGATTTGGTTTTTACCGACGTGATTAGTTTATCAACCAACCAGATAAAGCGGGGGTCTTGTTGTAAGTTGGTATCCCGTTCCCACGCTTCAGTTTGGGTGCTCTGGCCGGTTAACGCATAGCCATAGCGTTCGCGTTCCGGAAAGCCTTGCACGGTTTGCCGTGAGTTTCTGAATAAAATCCGCCCCGTTCCATGATGATCGAGCAATATCTTAATTAACGCGTCTCTTGCAGAGGCCGATTTTAAAGGGTCATTAAGGTTTTCCAGCAAGCCGCCGACATTGTCGTCTTTAAGTAAACGGGTTAAATTTTGCTGGTCGTGTGCATCCAAGGTTTGTTCAGCCAGTAATAATTTGGCGGCATGGGCAACGGGTTCAAACAGTCGTTCTTCTTCAACGAAGGCAGAAAAGCTGTAAAACCGGTCAGGGTCCAGTAATCGTAAACGGGCAAAATGGCTTTCTTTACCTAACTGTTCAGGCGTGGCCGTCAATAAAATAAGACTGGGCGTTTGCAGGCTGAGTTGTTCTACAAACCGGTATTCCGGGCTGGCGGCTTGTTCGCTCCATTCAAGATGGTGCGCTTCATCAACGATGACCATATCCCAGCCTGCTTGCAGGGCTTGTTGTTGGCGGTTCGGAAAATCAGAAAAAAACCGCTGACTGCACAGGATTAATTGTTCGGTTAAAAACGGATTATGGTCCTCGTCCGAGTCTGCATTTTCATCCAGACCGTCGTCATTCAGTTCTTCAAGGCAGCGTGCCTCATCAAACACACTAAAACGCAGGTTGAAGCGTCTCAGCATTTCGACCAGCCATTGATGCAAAAGGCTTTCCGGTACGATAATTAAAACGCGATGTGTCAGGCCATTAATCAGCCGATGGTGCAATATCAAACCGGCTTCGATGGTTTTACCCAAACCCACTTCATCTGCCAGCATAATCCGGGGTGCAGACCGGTTGGCAGATTCGTGGGCAATATATAATTGATGTGGAATTAATGAGGTGCGGCCGCCTAGCAAGCCTTTAATCGGAGATTGCTGAAGTTGTCGCAGTCTTCGCCAAGTTTCATAGCGAAGTAAAAACCATGAACTGGGATCAATTTGACCGGTAAACAATCGATCTTGAGGCTTGTTAAATTGAATATGATGATTAAGTTCAACTTCTTCCAACAGAACTTCTTGTCCCTCCGCATTTTTTCCGACATAGATAATCAAACCTTCTTTCTCGATCAGTCGGGTAACGGTTAACTCTTCTTCATCAATCGATTCAATGATGTCGCCAACGGCAAAGCTGACGCGAGTTAAGGGCGCGTTATCACTTGCGTAAATGCGTTGTTCGTCACTGGCTAAAAAAAGCACGGTGACGCGTTTGAAACTTACTTCAAGAATAAGACCTAAACCAAGCTCTGACTCGGTATTACTAATCCAGCGTTGACCGGGGATAAAATCTGCCATTGATTGAACTGCCATTACACATCAAAAAATTACTATTATAAGCGTTACCGAAGAATTGTTTCGGGTTTTATGTGCGCTGATTAAGTGACGGCTCAGGTTGGCCTGTCAGGTTTTGTTAAGCCGCCATTAAGGTTGGGCAATCTATCATCTATCAGCATTAAAGAATTGATAAATTGTTATTAAATCACCTTGGTCAAACTTAAATAGAATATTATGAAAAAGTTGTTTTTTTTAATTTACTTAACGGTGGCTGTTGCCGTGTCTTTGTTTTCAGTGAGTGCTTTTGCAGACGGACACGGTAAAGGGCATCATAAAAATAAACATCATCACCATTCTGAAGGAGACAGATATTATCCGCAACAACCGCAATATCAACGTTATCAAGATCCACGCTCCACGCAAGGTTTGGCGGGAGGCGTTGTAGGCAGTGTTTTGGGTTATCAGTTGGGCAACGGTAATCCCGTAGCAACAGGAGTGGGTGCAGCTGCCGGCTCTTATCTTGGTAATGGCATGTCGGGCAGATGATAGTCCGATTGTCTTAAACCATAGTATTACTGACATTAATTACGTATCAATAAGGAATCTAATGAAAAAGTTATTTTTTATAATCCAGTTATGCGCCGTTGTAATTATGTACTCAACGGGATCTTATGCGGATGACGATGACCGTGGATGGGGCGGTTATGGCTATGAAAATCATGGCAGGGAGCATCACGGACATCACGGTCATCACCGTGAGCACTATTACCCGCAGCCGCAAGTGAGCTATTATTATGCTGAACCTCAAGTTCGCTACTATGCGCCACCACCGGTTCGCTATTATCCGCAACCACCAGTGCAATCTTATCAACAGCAGCCCCAACGTTATCAAGATCCACGCTCCACGCAAGGCTTGGCGGGCGGAGTTATTGGCAGTGTTTTTGGGTATCAAATGGGTAGCGGTGATCCGGTCATGACCGGGTTGGGTGCCGCAGCCGGTTCTTATTTGGGCAATGGCATGTCGGGAAGATGAAAGCCTTTGTGATTCTTAATTTAACTTGGGAGAATTTATGCGATGACTTTAATGATTGAATGCAAAAATACGCGTTACCCAGGGCGGGGTCATTAAATAACCACGCCCTGATTTAGCCGGTTATTTTGCGTTACCGGTTGCAATTCCCCGATTTTTATCGCTAATCCATTCACTCCAAGACCCCGCATAAAGTTTGGAACCGGTTAACCCCGCGTGTTCCATTGCCAATAAATTATGACAGGCCGTTACGCCTGAGCCGCAATAATGAACAACCTGTTCGGGTGCGGTCGTGCCGATAAGCATTTTAAATTGACTGCTTAATGATTCGGCTGATAAAAACAATCCCGTGTTATCAAGATTTAATTGAAAAGGGCGATTTAATGCGCCTGGAATATGACCGGCAACCGGATCAATGGGTTCTTGTTCGCCGCGATAGCGTTCGGGGGTGCGGGCATCAATCAGGCAAATTGCTTTTCTTGCGAGACTGTTTTGGACTTGTAAGGCTTTAAGCCAGTGAGCACTGTTTAGATAAGGTCTAAAGGTAACAGGTTTTAGGGTCGGCAAGTGAGTTGTCAGGGCAAAGCCTTGTTGTTGCCAGTGTTGAATGCCACCATTTAATACCGCCACGTTATCATGTCCCAAACAACGTAATAACCACCACAAGCGGCCTGCAAAAGTGCCGCCGGTATCGTCATAACAAACGACTTGGCTCTGGTTGGTTATGCCCCAGGTACCCAGTTTTTTTGCCAAAAGTCTAAAGTCGGGCAGGGGATGGCGGCCGGTAAAATCGGTGATGATTGCAGATAAGTCTTTGTTCAGGTCAGCATAACGGGCATGGGGTATATGGCCGTGGCGATAAGCATAACTGCCTGCCTCGCTGTTTGCCAGCGAAAACCGGCAATCGACAATAATCCATTTAGGGTCATTAATCTGTTGATGGAGTGTGCTTGCGGAAATCAGTGTGTTGTAAGTCATGTGTTTAAACCTCTAGTATTATTTTGCCGATGTGCTGGCTGCTTTCCATGAGTTCATGGGCTTTGGCGGCATCATTGAGTGCAAAGGTGGAATGAATAACGGGTAAGATTTTTCCGGTTGCCAGTAAAGGCCAGACTTTTTGATACAGCTGTTGGGCAATATTGGCTTTAAAGTCATCGTCTCTGGCTCTTAATGTCGATCCGGTTAGGGTCAGTCGTTTCAGCATCAGGGATAGTAAGTTGATTTCTGCTTTTGCGCCATTTTGGATAGCGATTTGTACCAGTCGGGCATCGAAAGCCATGCATTTTAGATTACGCGGAAAATAATCGCCACCGATCATATCCAAAATAACATCCACGCCTTTGCTGGCGGTAAGCCGGTTAATTTCTGCAACAAAATCCTGTTCTTGATAATTAATGGCGGCATCCGCACCGAGTTCCAGACAACGATGACATTTGGCATCTGATCCTGCGGTGACAATAACTTTAGCAGCAAAGGCTTTGGCGAGTTGAATGGCGGTTGTACCTATGCCACTGCTACCACCATGTACCAGCAACGTTTCGGTTGGCAGTAGTTGGGCGCGGTCGAAGACATTACTCCAAACAGTAAAAAAAGTTTCCGGTAGTGCCGCCGCTTGTACTAAAGACAAGCCTTCGGGTATCGGTAAACAGTGTGAGGCAGTGGCTAAACAATAATCTGCATAACCGCCGCCTGTCACTAGCGCACACACAGCATCCCCCGATTGTAGATGACGAACAGTCGCACCGGTTGCCACGATAGTCCCTGCAATTTCCAGTCCCGGTATATCAGATGCACCTGAAGGCGCTGGATATAAACCTTTCCGCTGCATAATATCCGGGCGATTAACGCCAGCCGCAGCCACTTTAATTCATACCTGATAATCCGTCGGGACGGGAATGGGGCGTTCTGTCAGTTTTAGCGCCCCGGCTTCTATTTCAATGGCTCGCATGGTGTGCTTAAGCATAACTTGAGTACGGTAAAAAGTGGGATGCGGTTATTATAGGCTTCAGTAATCCTTGATTGTTAGTCGTTTGAGTAAAGTAATCTAAAAAAATTACGGGATAATAAAAACAACAACAAGTTAAAATAGCGGGATAGTGGCTATTCAATTTCATTCGCGGTTCAAATAACATACAGACTGGAAATACCTATGCTTAAAGCTGAACTGATGGAGATTATTACTCATGGCGAAAACTCAGGCGTTGAGTTTAAACGCGATGATATTCGGCCTGAGCAATTGGCAAAAGAAATTGTTGCGCTGGCAAATTTGCAAGGTGGACGGATATTTCTGGGTGTCGAGGATGATGGCAGTATTTCAGGGTTAAAACAGGTCAACACCCAGGAATGGGTGCTTAATGTTTTTAGGGATAAAATCTACCCTCAACTCATCCCTTTTTATGAAGAATTAAAATTGGCTGATCAAAAGCGTGTCGCGGTGATCACTATTGCTGCCGGTTTATCAAAACCTTATATGCTTAAACATAATCAGCGCGAAGACATTTATATTCGTATGGGTGATCGCTCTGAGCTGGCAACACGTGAACAGCAGTTAAGACTGTTTGAAAGCGGCGGCTTATTACATGTTGAAGTGTTGCCGGTTGCCGGCACCCGTATTCTGCATTTGGACAGGCAACGACTTAATTTTTATTTGGCTGAAATTATTAAGGATCCTGATATACCGGTCACCGATGGGGAATGGGAAAAACGTTTGCTGGGCTTGGGCTTAATGGCTTCAGATGGTTTGGGTAATAATGTTTGTTCAGTCGCCGGTTTGGTTTGCTTTGCGAATAACCCTCGACGCTATTTAAGGCAGTCGGGACTTCGGGTGATGGTGTTTTCTGGAGCCGATAAGGATTATCAGGCTAAATTGGATGTTATTTTGGACGCACCTTTAGTCGGCCGGTGGGTTGTTAA
>CAIMDR010000014.1 GCA_903839795.1 uncultured Methylococcaceae bacterium
CTGTCATTAAGAAATCTGGAGTCAATGTCGCTTTTGGGTCGTAAGCTGGCGGTCATAACTCATCCTGTTTTTGTTCATTGACGAAATCAACACGACTTTATTGACTGGCGGTTTTCTCAAACGGCCTCATCGTGTATCATGTAACGCTATTTAAACACATTAACCTTGTGTACCAAGGCGCTTAACCCATGGCGCGGACTTGCTTATTAAAAGCATATAAAATAATAGCTTATGAAGATTCTCAATATCCATTTTAAAAACATCAACTCACTGGAAGGCGAGAGTCGGGTTAATTTTGAGCAACCGCCCTTTTCTGACACCGGGGTTTTTGCGATTACGGGGCCTAACGGGTCAGGAAAATCCAGTATTTTGGATGTCATTACCTTGGGTTTATATGGCGAAACTTTTCGTTTTGACCGACCTGCCGACTATGTAATGACAAAGCACACAGCGGAATGTTTTGCAAAAATCGAGTTTTCTCTGGGCGGTGAAAAATACCAATCCAGCTGGCAGGTTAGCCGTGAAGGCGATCATCCAGAGAACGAATTAACATCGCCGGAAATGTATTTAATCCGCCTGATTGATGGCGAAGTGTTGGCCAGTACGCCGCATGAAGTCTGCGCACGAATAACCGAAATCACCGGGATGAATTTTCGTAATTTCACCCGCTCCATTATGTTGGCACAGGGAGATTTTGCCGCTTTTTTAAATGCGCTGGACACGGAGCGCATGGACATCCTCGAAAAAATAATCAGCACCGATATTTACGAAGATTATAAAAAAGAGACGCTTGCCAACGCTGAAAATGCACAACAGGAACTGGAGCTTTTAAAACAAAATTTAGCGGCTATCCAGTTAATGGAACCTGAAAAACAGGAAGCCTGCGAGCAGGATTTAAGCGATTTTAAAGAACAATTATCCGGGTCGCAGGATGAACAAAACACCTTAAAGCAACAGCAAGACTGGCTAACAGAAGTAACCGCGATAAAAAAGCAGATTATTGAGCAAGAAAAAAATCTCGAAAAAACCCAAGAACATGTCAAAAACACCCAAGACCTGTTAGACCAAATTGACGCCGCTCAAGACGCGTTAATCTTTAAGCAGGACATCGAAACACTTAAGGATAAAAATCACGTTATTCGGCAAGGCAAAGCAAGCCTGGATGATTTTCAAAATGAACTTGGCCAATTAAAAGCCCAGTTGGGCGATCAAGCCGCGCCAGACAACCTGGCGCAGCGGTCTTTTACCGAGCAACAACCCCTACTCGAAAACGTCAGAACACAGGTTAACGAATATGCGTTAAACCGGCAGTCGGAAACCGCACACTGGCAATCTTTGGCGGCACAGTCGGCAGAAAAAAACGAGGTGCTTGCAACCGTATCAACTTGGCTGGAAGAACACGCGCCTGATGCCGTATTACTGACGGATTTTCCTGAAATTGGCGCCTTAAAAAAACTTAACGCCGAGGTCGCTGACTTAAGTCGAAAGCAGTTACTTTTTACCAAACAGTCAAAAAAAGCCAGCGCGTCACTCAAAAACAATACCGTCGCCCTGACCAAAGAAAACAATAAACAGGCCGAACTAAAACATCAAATAGAAGTAGCCGAAAAAGAGCTTGAAACCATGGCGCTGGGTAATACCACGGATGACATGGAGGTCTTAAAGCTGGAACAGCAAGAACGCGTCAAAGATTTTCAGACGCTTTACAATCTGGCACAAAAACATCAAACGCTGACCAGCGGTTCAGGATTTTTCTCCTTTTTTAAGCGTAAAGAGCAACCGGATCACGATGCCGATGTGCTAAACCTTGACCTTGACAAGTTAAAGCTTGAAATAAACCGTGAAGAAAATATTAAAAGCGTACTCGAAGCCGCGCTTATCAATGAAGCCTTATTAAAAAAAATGGCGCCGGACAGGATTCACCTTGTCGATGGCAAACCCTGTCCATTTTGCGGCGCTTTGCAACATCCTTACGCTAAATATCCACCCACCCTCAGTAATTCCAAACAGGCGTTGATCGATCAAAAAGCTAAATTAAGGGGTTTAAAGGAAAAGTCGGTTAATACTGAGCTTAAAATCAGCGAGGCACGCAAGCAATCAGAAAAAAATAAGGCCACGCAAACGCAACTGCTGCAAATTAGAGAGCAGTGGTTAACCCTGTGTAATCGTCTGAATATCGTCAGCCATGATTTTGATATCAGTAAATTAAGCTTGATGAAAGAGCTTATAAAAAAAGAAACCCTTGAATTAACAGACATTATTAGTTTTGCTACAAAATATCGCAGCAAACAGGTCGGCATCGAAAAATTAAAAGCGGCAATCACCAAAAGCCTGGCCGCGATTGAACAATTACAATCCAGCACTCAGCAATTAGGTTCCAACACCACCGGCGTGACCCAAGAACAACTAGACCTTGAGGCGACCTTGGCTCAGTCTCGGCAGGAAGCCAAACAACTGGCCGATAAAGTGCTTGAACAGTTGACGTTGCTGGGCGAAAAAATGCCGGGTAAAGGTCAGGAAGATACCTTGTTTGATCGACTTAATGTGCGCAGGCAAGATTACCATGGCTATGCTTTCCGCCATAAAAACTTAACAGATGAATTGGCCTCGCTAACCGAAAAACAGGCAGCCTGCCAAATTGAAATAACCCGTTGTAATAATCAGCTGGAAAGTTATACCCACCAATTACAACAAGAAGAAATTATTGGCTTGCATTTGGCGCTAATAGAAAAACAAAAACTGATTGCTGATAAAGAGCAGTTTTTAGCGCAGCAAGAAATCGATATCACCCTCTTGCATAAAGCAATAGAGGAAAAAATACCAACCACCCGATTTGCGAGCTTGAAGGAAATCAGCCAGCTACTGGACTTAATGGAAAGCCAGCCGGAACTGGAACGCCAGAAAGTGGAACTAGAGCAGGAAATTGATGCTAAAACTTTGGAAATTGAGGCGAGTCGTGCACAATTAGACGCTGATTTTGCCGTGCCGGAAGCCGCGTTAAATAAAACAGACATAGACGAACAACTCAAGCACGTTACCGAGAAGGTTGAGATAAGCAGCATGGAAGTCCAGCATTTGGAAAGGCTGCTAAGTGACCAAACCCAACTGCGACAAAACTACGAGGCCTTGCTATTACGATTGCAACAACAAGAAGCAATCGCCCTGCCCTATTTTACCGAAGCGGCTTTGTTGGCAGAAGAAAGCGGCATGGCTTTTCGTCGTCGGGTTCAGGGACGCATTGCCGACCGTTTATTGTCCCAAACCAATGCCCTGCTTGAAAAAATCAGCGGGCGTTATTATTTACGAAAAGCACACAGTGAACAGGGACTGGCTCTGGAAGTAGAAGACACTTATCAAGCTAATGTCCGGCGTTTGCCCAAGACCCTGTCAGGGGGAGAGAGTTTTGTCGTCAGTCTGGCCTTGGCGTTGGGTCTTTCAGAACTGGCCAATAACGGGCGCTCTGTGGATTCATTGTTTCTCGATGAAGGCTTTGGCAACCTGGATGCAGACTCACTGTATACCGTCATCAGCACCCTGGAAAATTTGCACACCCACGGAAAAACCGTCGGCGTTATTTCCCATGTTGAAGCCGTACAAAAACGCTTTAAAGCCCAACTTCAAGTCGTTAAAAAGCCCAACGGCATGGGCGAGTTAAGAAAGGCATCCTGATAAACAAACGCAGGTGACCCACCTATTTAAGTAACATGTTTAGGCTCCGGGAACGCTGAGTCCCAGTTCGGCGTAGTCTGGTTAAATGCCAAGCTGGGGCTTGGCGCTCCCGGGGGTGTTTCTGCCTCCAGCGAGGTGCCGGAAACGTCACCACGCGCTAAGCTTGAAAGGCCTTATTCCGGCCTAAACAGTTGCAAAATTCAACGCATTATAAGCGCCTAAAACCTGCAAATCCCTAAAAATCAAATCGCAGGACATGCCTGAAAATAATTAGGGTATTTATACCCTAATTATTAGATAATTCCAGCTCATTATTAACGCTAGACATTTTTGTTTATTTCAGTAATAATTTTTGTTACGATAGCGTTTCGTTCAGGGCGAAAACAAACAATACTCTGGATATTTCAATAGCTATCACAACGCCCAACCAGAAAGCAAACGACTCAGGCGACACATAAAGCCCTACAAAGTCCAAGATGCCGCGATGGGCAACCAGAAAGACGATGTCTAAAAATGGCTGGCATAAATACTGCTTTTCATTTTGAAGTGTGATTTTTTTAATTTAAAGAGGATTTACTTATGAACACATTACCTATTAAAAAAGTACAACAAGGTTTTACGTTGATTGAGTTAATGATCGTGGTTGCGATCATTGGTATTTTGGCGGCGATTGCGATTCCGGCTTATCAGGATTATCTAAAGAATGCAAAATTTACAGAAGTAGTCCAAGCGACTCAAGCACTTAAAACCGCTGTTGAAGTGTGCGCCCAAGATCAAGGCGCTGTTACTAACTGTACGGCAGGTTCAAACGGTATCCCAGCTAATTTAACAGCTCCAAGCAAATACGTCGCTAGCGTTGCAACCGCTGCAGGTATCATCACTGCAACAGCAGTGGGCGCTTCAGGTGCTGCAGTTCAAGGCCTATATGGCGAGACTATTGTTCTGTCGCCAACTTATAATGCAGCTACTGGTGTTAATTGGGCGGTTACTGGAACCTGTGTAGCTGCAAGAATTTGTAAACCGTAAATGAACGAACAGTACGCGGGGCGGGGTTTGCAACCCGTGCCCCAAACGTTTGGTATTTACCGTTAGTCAAAAAATTTGCGTTAGGCATGGTTAGCTGTTTAGTTCAGGTAAGGTAAAACGTGAGTAACGGGGTTGCCGAACGCGGGGCGGGGTTTGCAACCCCGCCCCAAACGTTTGGTATTTACCATTAGTCAAAAAGTTAGCGTTAGGCATGTTTAGCTGTTTAGCTGTTTAGTTCAGGCAGGCTAAAAACGTGAGTAACGGGGTTGCAAACCCCGTCACGCCGAACGGGGCGGGGTGTCGAACGCGGGGCGGGGTTTGCAACCCCGCCCCAAACGTTTGGTATTTACTATTAGTCAAAAAGTTAGCGTTAGGCATGTTTAGCTTTTTAGTTCAGGCAGGGTAAAAACGTGAGTAACGGAGTTGCAAACCCCGTCACGCCGAAAGCCTGAAACGTTGAGGCGGGAAAACGTACCCGCTATTAATTTTTGATCCCGTTAAAAAGGAAGCCCATGCCGTCCCGACGCGTAGCGGCCGAGCTTAATGCCGGAACTTACTATCTCACCCTAACTGTTCAACGCTGGTATTATTTGTTTGACCGACATAACCGCTGGCAGATTATGGCCGATTCAATCCGTTATTGCCAAGATAACAAAGGGCTGGAATTGAACGGTTATGTTTTTATGTTAAATCATATTCATCTCATCGTTACTTCCCCAGATATGGCGGGATTTTTGCGAGACTTTAAACGCTTTACCACGGCTAAATTCAAGGCCAATCTGGAAGCTACGGAGCCGAGTGTATTGAAACTATTTATTGATGCACAGGGAAGTTACCAGTTTTGGATGGAAACAAATGCTCCCAAAAAAATAGAAAACCCTGCTTTCTATCTTCAAAAACTTAACTATATTCACGAAAATCCGGTACGAAAAGGTTATGTCGCCCGTCCTGAGCATTGGCTTTGGTCATCAGCGAACCCGACTTCGCTGCTCCTTACCAAATTAATGACGACATAATATGCCACGCATGACGACGGCATATTGCGGCAAGCGGACAGGACTTGTGTCCCCTCTCGCGCCCTTCAATCAAGGTAACATCATGAAAATAGCTTTTTCCTTACTTGCCTTATGTTTACCGGTTACACTCCTTTACGGGCAGTTTTTTTGGAACCCCGTCGTCTTTGATGATATTTATTTTTTTGATGGCTCGGCACACGAGCAATATCTGGGCAAAGTATTCAGTTTTGATTTGCGCTGGTTACCGTATGCCACCTTTGAGTGGACGCGTTCGTTGTTCGGTTTGGAGCTGATCGGGTTTCGCTTGGGTAATCTGGCGCTACATCTTGCCACGACCATCACCCTGTTTTTTTTCTTACGCCGCTTGTTTGCACAGGTTCTTAACGTTAATAACGAAAGCAACGGCACTCTGTCACCGCACTGGCTGGCTTTTTTTTGCGCTTTACTGTTCGCCTTACACCCGGCCTCGGTTTATACCGCCGCCTATTTAGTCCAGCGTTCCACGTTAATGGCGACGTTATTTGCATTGCTCACCTTGCGTCTGTTTCTGGAGGGCTTGCTTAAAGAAAACCAGCGTTGGCTGCTGGCATCTGCCGCCACTTATTTTCTGGCGGTACTCTCGAAAGAACATGCCATTATGACGCCAGCGGTAACGGTCGCTTTGCTATTGCTGGTCAACAATCAGCCGATTCGGCAACGACTGCGTTTGGTTTGGCCCACTTTTTTGCTTTATGGTTTGATTGGCGGATTTGTAATACTTCAGATTAAATCGAGACATATTTTAGGGCAAGCTTATGAGCCTATAGCCGAAAATTATATGTCCTTGCTGGGGCCTGACTTTAATGTACAGCTTGCCTACCCCTTGTCCGTACTGACGCAGTGTTTTTTATTTTTTAAATACCTATGGGTATGGATTGCGCCAAGCCCCTTGTGGATGTCTGTCGATATGCCGCAAGACTTTGCTCTGCATCTGTGGTCTTGGCCGGAAAGCATCGGTTTGCTTGGTTTTATAACTTACCCCCTTATTGCCCTTCGTTTACTGTTACAAAAAGGCTTAACAGGCTTGCTGGGTTTTGCCTTGCTTTGCCCGTGGCTATTATTTGCCACCGAGCTTTCTACCATTAGAATTCAGGAATCTTTTGTACTATATCGCAGTTATCTCTGGATGGCCGGTGCTTTTGCCGCTTTGCCTTTTTTGTGCCAAAAACTAAGCGCCAAACAGGCAGCTATCACACTGACTTTTGTTGCATTATTCTTGATACCTATTTCTTGGCTGCGCCTGACAACCTTTTCTCACCCCTTACTACTTTGGGATGATGCGGCTCGATTGGTTGAAAATACAGATAACAAACGCTTGGGAATAGACAGGATTTATTATAATCGAGGCACCGAGTTAATCAGGGTAAAACACTATGCCGAGGCGATAGAAGACTTAAGCAAAGCCATCAAAATAAACAGCTACTATGCCGGCTATGCTTATCAGAATCGAGGTTCTGCTTATTTTGAAAGCGGGCACTATCGCCTTGCCCTAAACGACTTTAACAAGGCTATCGAATTAGTACCGAATAATTCAAAACATTATTTGGGTAAAGCTCGCGCTCTGGAAGCACTTAATGATTCGACTGCTGCCTGGCAAGCCTATAAACAGGCTTGTTTACTGGGATTGCCAACCGCCTGCCAGAAAACAGAACCCCCACGCGGTGCGGGATTTGCAATCCCGCCTCAAACGTTTGATATTTACCGTTATCCAAAAAGTTTGCGTTAGGCAGGGTTAGC
>CAIMDR010000015.1 GCA_903839795.1 uncultured Methylococcaceae bacterium
GAGTATGTAACCGGGTAATTTCGATTGGGAAATCGAGAAAAAACACACGACTACAACCGCCCATATAATAAACAGACGATCAGCGCGAGACCAGCTTTGCCTTTTTTGCCAGGCGGCAACAATGGACTCCGGCAGCAGGAAGCTCCAGGCAAAAAAAGTACCCAAAATAATGGGGGCATAGTAATAAAAGGGCGCGGTGCGATGAAACTCAGTGGTGGTAAAGCGGGCAACGGATTCTCTCATAATGCCGTAATAAGGAAAGTCGGGACGAAGAATTGACAGGCCAACAAACCAGGGCAGTACAACGGCAAAAAAAACCAGCCAATTACGCAGGGCAAAGGCACGCTTCATGACACTCAGTCGACCCTCAAAGCCGTTAAAGATGGCAATCACCAGCGTGGGAATAATAAAACCCACAGGGCCTTTAATCAGGGTGGCAATGCCCGCCGTTAAGGCACCCAGCAGATACCAGCGTATCCGTTGCTTTTCTTCGCATTCCTCCGCCAGAAAACAGGCAAAAATGGTGGAGCTTACAAAAAAAGCCAAGGTCATATCGAAAATGACATACCGCGAAAAAACCATGTACAGCGGGGTTGTCGCGATGATCAGCATGGCAAGCAGGGCGGTGCGTTGGTCGTATAGTCGTCGGCAAAACAGGAACGTTACCACGAGCAGCGAAAAACCAAAGAAAGCGGAAGACAGTCTGGCGGTAGTTTCTGATTCTCCGAACAATGAAAAAGACAGTGCGATAGTCTTGAAGTAAAACGCCGGCTTGTCAAGATAGGCAAGTCCGTTATAAGTGGGTACCAGCCAGGAATGAGATTGACTCATTTCTCGGGCTACTTCAGCATTACGCCCTTCATCAGGTGATATTAACGGCCAGCCTCCCAATCGACCGAACAGCATATAAGCACTGATAATAAAGATAAAAACCAGTATCCAGCGATTTCGCATGAGAGTGGGTACTTTGTCGGAGTCGGCAGAGCTGCTTGCTTGAGGAGAGGAAAAGGTCATTGTTTATTTTATGTTATGTCTGGAGAATTGCCCCTACCTAAAGAATGTAGCTTCTACCTTAACAAGGGTCATGCGCGGCACAATTGCCAGAGCCTTATAAACCCCGTCAGTGGCAGTGCCGACGATTCCAATTGAGGAGTTTTGATTTTAAAGGATGCTTGCAATAAAGTCAAAAGCAAGCAGTTGAAGCAAGTTGACTGACGGACACGCTATTGGATTTAAGATGGACAAGTAATAGTGCTGATTTTTGTGTTGAGGACACTTTGCCGATCGCTTATTTATTTCCTATGGCTGCTTCTAATCTATCCAATCGAGACAGATACCATCCTTTGACGGGATGTTATTTGTAAAATTGTCACGATTTAAGTTGGAAGCCTGATTCCTGAAAATTCACTCAGGTAGCTCACAATAAGTATTCCCTGAAAAAGTTGCCACAGCTTCACCGATTATAAATAGGCTCAATCTGTGGCAGTTTATTTATTTCAAGTTAATGATGCAGGTGAGAATCAAAAAATTGTTTAGGCGAGACTTTTGCTGGCCACTTCATAAACATCTTTGGAAACAGCTTCGGTGGTCATTATCCGTTCCAGTTGTGCTTTTATTAGCGCTTGTCTGCCTGGATCATATCTGCGCCATGACGTTAAGGGGCTTAACATGCGTGAGGCAACCTGTGGGTTTAAGGTATTGAGGGCAATAATTTGATCCGCCAAAAATTGATAACCTTGTCCATTGGCCGCATGAAAATGCAAGGGATTGGCTTGGCTAAAGGCACCAATCAACGCTCTAACCCGGTTTGGATTTTTTAAATCAAACGCGGGATGTTGCATTAAGGCCTGAACGTTGGCAAAGGTATCCGGGTTATGGCTGGAGGCCTGTAGTGCAAACC
>CAIMDR010000016.1 GCA_903839795.1 uncultured Methylococcaceae bacterium
CCTTTTGGTCAATTGTCAGTCGTGCGTAACATCATGTATTATCAGTGCTTATCTGTTTAAATCTGTGGCTAAATGAGATTTTTAGGATAATGCGTCAACGCCATAAAGATTAAGACACTTCTTATTAATATTAACAAAAAGTTACGGCATGATTTTATTTACAGATATTGATTTATAGTAAAAATTTATTTAAAATCAATGACTTTATTGACTTCTCCAATCTAATTATAAAACTCATAATTAAAATATTGAATTGCTAAAGGCTTTAATATACCATCACTGAAAACTGTGTCGGTGGGATTAAAAGATAATATCTCTACAGTTTGTCCTATGAAGTGTATCTCGGTTGTATCGCAATATTAATAAGCTCTGCTTTTTGTATACCCAATTAAAAACTAATTTTTCAGGCTCGTAATTTTGCATCATTGAGTATTTTTTAGCGCTTTATAGCCGCTTGCTCGCTTAATTTTTAATGGAATTTGAAATGAAAAGACTTCATATTCACTTACCGATAGTCGACCTTGAGCAAAATATTCTTTTTTACACGTCGTTATTTGGTTGCAAACCCACAGTAAGGCAAGAGCGCAGCGCGAAATGGGTACTGGATGATCCACGCATCAACTTTATGATTTCTAATTGCTGTGTACTTCCCGAGTCCCAAAAAATCAACATACAGACCGAAGATAATCAGGAATCGCAGGTGATAAAATGGTGCCTGCGCCCCACGCAACAACCTGATGATGCCAAGGAGGCGGATAGTTGCTGTTGTATGGGTTCCAATAAATATTGGGTCACCGACCCGCAAGGGATTGCTTGGGATTTTCGAAATGTCGACCGTTAGGAGCGGATATACATTCAAGAAAAGTGCATGACTCGCTACAACATCATGCTCCCTCGCACTGGCAGCGTTTTGGGAGGATAACACACAAGCCTGTCCCGCAAAAATAGCTTAAAACCAGTCACTAAGCATATTTATAAGCATACACCATCGAGATTACAAACAAAAAGGTTAGCCACGCTGCGGCAAATAAAACCGAACGGTTCCTTGCCAAGGCAACGGCATAAGCCGCTTTTAGCAAATTATTGCTGCCGCTAGCCAATATAATAGCGGAGACAATAGCCGAATCGGGTACGGTAAATTTGCCGCTGAGCAAGGACAGGATAAACGGATCAATATCAGTAAAACCCACCACAATAGCCAGCGTTTTAAGGCCATGCCCCCCATATTGAGTGGTCACATAGTTGGTCACAAAGGCAAACAGCATAAATAATAAAGCAAAGGCAATGGCCGTTGATAATTCTAACGGGTGCTTTACTTCCGTAACATCGTGTAAGCCTGGATCATGGTTTCTAACGGTTAACAACGCAATGATCGTTAATAAGGAGATAAAAATAAGCACGACAAAAGGCTTCAACAGTTCCAAAGCCACGCTCTGGTCAAACATAAAAATAATCGCCAGTAAGCGGATGTACATCATGGTAGTCGCCATGATCAGCGCCGATGATACCTTGCGACCTGATGTGCTATCCAATCCATGAGCGCGGCGTCCGATAACAACCGTTGCCGCCGTACTGGAATAAAGTCCGCCCAATAATCCGGTAATGAACAGGCTGCGGCTTTTAAAAAAATACGTGTTAACCAGGTAACTCAGATAAGAAAAACCCGATACGATAATAACGGCAAGCCATACCCGGTAGTAAGTGACCGGCAACATCGGCGCAATCGGTTGGTCGGGTAACAAGGGCAAGATAACGCCGGAAATAATTAAAAACTTGGCTAAAGTCGCTATTTCTTCATTAGCCAGTTGATCTGAAAAACGATGGATAACGGTTTTTTCACTTAATACCAAGATCAGTACGACAATAAAAAGAACCAGAAACCAGCTGGGAAACAAGATGGCGATAGGGCCAATTAGATAAATTAACAGTAAATAGACGGTACTAAATAGCGAAAATTGACTTTTTGCAGAGAGTCGCCAGTAAAAAACCAGCAACAACAGTCCCAGTAACATCAAGCCTACACCAAACAAAAGCCGACTGGGATCCATAGTAAACAGTATAAAACCCAGCATACCAATCAGCACAAAAGTACGCGTACTGCCAAAATGCAATTTGTAGTCATTAGACTGATGGTAACTGCGAAACTCCAGACCGACCACAAAAGAAAAGGCCACAGTCATGATAAATTGCATTAGCAGCGGCGGGATGCCGGTATAAAACTCCCTTAACATGAGGGTTCCGATGTTTCTGAACTGAGTCGATGGATAGTTTCACCGGCTATTTTGGTTACATAGAATAATACCAGTACTGACATCACGACCCCCAATGTTAATAGTGGATAAGAAACGCCACTCTGTTTTGCTGAGCCACTGACCAAGCCCGCCAGATGCTTGGTGGTATAACCCATGTAAACCAGACTGGTGTTATAAATTAAAATACCGGTGGTGGCGACCAGATAAGGCCAAAATCGGACTTGCGTGACTGATAACGCATAGCTTAGCATGGCAAACGGCAGAGGGGTCAGTCGCAGTAAAAACATCAGCTTAAGTGGCTTGCTATTAATGGCAGTATCCAGTTCAGCTAAATGTTGATGTTTGGCAATAAAAGCGACAACGCGCTCCCGCATTAAATAGCGCCCCAGAAAAAAAATAAGTGCGGCGGCCAGATAGGTTGCAATGACCATATAAAATTCTGCAACGCCCATTGAAAATAATAAACCCGCAGCAAAACAAAGGGTATCAACGGATACAAAAACCGGCGTTAAAATGACAAATAACACGATAAAACCCAGCGGCGCAAAAGCACCCAGTTTCTCAATCCATAATTCCAGATCAGGAAGATAAAGTTCCAACTCATGGCCGATGATTAATATAACCCCGGCAAGCGCCAAAACGATGGCTAACTTTCGGGTAAAGGACAAGTCTTTAAGATGCTCCATTAGTTTTTTCCTTTAGAAAATGGGCTACCTGTTTAGGTAACGTGTAAAAAATAATCTTGACGGTGAGAGTGTTAGCAAACCCCGATCGGCATGGGACTTCGTAGGAGCGACGCCTACGTCGAGATTTGAAGCGCTAGTCGCGACGTAGGCGTCGCTCCCACAACAAAGATCGATAAAGACGCAATTAAGCGTAGGCCGGAATAAGGCCACCCAAGCGTAGCGCGTGGTTGCGTTTCCGGCGCTCGTACAGAGTGCCGGAAACGCTTATTCGAGCTTGCGCTCGAAAAGCCTTATTCCGGCCTACGCCGTTTTTGGCGCTTAATGGAGCTTGACGCGGCTTGTAACCCGTCACTCACGGAGCCGTCATTCCGGCATGGATCGCCGGAATCCAGAGTACATGGACGTACTCATCAATATTACATTATATCCAATAAAATCGAGTATAAAAATTAGTGAGTGGATGCGCTACGAATGCCATCCATGGCGACTGGATCCCGGCAATCCATGCCGGGATGACGACTTGGACGTTTTCAGCTGCTTAAATGACTGTCTTTGTAGCGCAGGCTTATATTAACCAGTGACCAGCCGCCCAACAACATATTAATGCCAAAAAGCAGACCTAATAACCATTCCGCTGTTCCAGGCCAACCCATCCAAATGACTAAGGCCAAAAATAAAGCCGTCAAGCCGCTAAAAAGGATATAGCCCCAGTGCGCCAAGGGCCGCATCATGAGGGCGAAGGCAATTTTAGCAACGCCTTCCAAGGCAAAAAACAAGGTCATTAGCAGTGTTAAGGTTAATATGCCTTCAAGGGGCTGGGACAGAAACAAAAAGCCGATAAGAAACTGCAAAATGCCCATAAACAGCCATAAGCCAAAACCAGGCATACGGAAAAAAATCAGGGCACGAACAATAAGAAAAGTACCGCCAAATAAAAGAAGCCAGCCTAAGGAAACGACGATGGCGATGGTAAAAAACTGAGGCACTACAATGGCAATAGTCCCCAGTATCATGAGGAAAATGCCCTCGGCCAGAAATAATTTCCAATGCGTTTGGAAGTAATGCTGCATTTGCTGCTGCATCTGATTTATTTCAAGGGTGATGGTATCTGATTTAAACATGGTTTTTCCTCATAAAATGTGTGTAAGTATTCAGTCCCCGTCTTTGAAAATGAGGGGTTAGGGGAGATTTAATTAGATAAATCCCCCTCAATCCCCCTTTTTCAAAGGGGGAGGTGAATAATTACAAATGTGTAGTTATCTACCCTTCAGCCGGTGGCTTTAAGGCATTCTTTACAGCTTACAATTGTTTCCAGGCTTTTTTACGAAAAGCGCATAAGGCTTTCAAATGGTTTATTGTATATCAAGTGGGTCATTAATCAGTCGTTAAAAAAATAGAACGCAGATGATACAGATTTGACTGACAGGCACAGGTAAATAAAAGGGCTATCAGTTTGGGTATAAGCGGGCTAACCGCTTGGGCTGTTGTTGGCAATAGTGTGTGCTGTTCCGGAAACGCTTTTCTAGCTGACGCCAGAAAAGTCTTATTCCAGCCTACAGGGCACCATTGGGTTGGGTTGATAGTCGTGTCGATAAGCACAAAAAAAAGCCGCGCCGGAATATCCGGTGCGGCTTGAAAGGGCTATCGAAAGCGCGGGTTATCGGTGCCTGGTTTAATGAGGAACCAAAGTAACGATAAAAAGCGCTTGGGGGTTAGCGATAGTTATCAGAATGTTACCAATCCAATTGGATACGTGTTTCAAGCATATCCAAAGTCGCGTTATTAAATGCTCTGCTTGTATTGCCTGCCGCTTGCGGAGCCGCGCCACACCCAGCAGTAGTGTTAGTAGTAGCGGTATTACATACTGTGCCGGTACTAATATCCAAGGGATGTACCCAGTTAGTCATAACACGCACATGTGAATGGGGATACCAGTTGATACCAAATTTGGCTGTTGATGCTCTACCACCATTGATTACGCCGCCAGAATTTAAATCCATGTTGTCGTAACCTGCAGCGAGTTCCCATGCTCCCCAACCACCTTTCATATCAAAGTTGTGATTCGGCTTAATCCGATCCCATGAGCCGGTTTTAGATTTATAATTGCGTGACTCACCGGTTAAAAAGTAGGTCATATAACCGTAATAACCGTTCAGAGAAGGATTGTGATAGCCGGTGCCTGAAATATTGGCTTGTATATATTCGCTTTGAGCTGAAAACGGACCATAAACTACGGCAGTTTCAGCACCAAAACGGGTAAAGGAATTCGCCTGAGTTGATGTTGCTCCTCCTTGTGGGCCGGAAGTCAGGTTCCCTGTATTTAATATGGCGCTACGATCTACGTTGTTGCCGATACCGTTGGCGAAAATGAGGCCGCCGTTATTATATGCCCCCCCAGCCTGGTAATTGTTATTAATGTTAACGTAAGATCCTGAGCCACCCAAATGCCAGAATTTTGTTTTACTTTCCATCCATGGCATACCTGTTACCCTGGCGTTGACTTCCCATCCGGTATCACCGGCACCGCCGCTACGATTAACGCCGCCTTGAGTACCTGTTGCACTGGACATGTTACTGTAGGCACCAATACCTTCAGTTTGCAAGGACGTTGCTGCTTGCCAGCGATCTTGCGAGTAGAAGGCACCTACACCCACTTTATAAGTATTCAGGTTGTCTACGAAGGTATTGACAGCCATGTTTCGTTCAATAAACGTAGTGTAACGGTTACTGGTCGCTTCTTCCAAGCTGAACGGTTCTTTAAAGGCACCAAACTTAACTTGAAAAGGCTTGGTAAAGGCATAGCTAATATATGCATCCGTAATTCCACTGGCAGTCGAGCCATTGCCTCGAGCGAAATCATACTCAAATTTATAGCCGGTATTTTTGAAAAAAGTACCTTCAACCCCTAAGCGAGCACGACGTAGCGTTGCACCATCGTCTAATGTTGCTGGTATACCTGTCGTTCCAGGTAAAAAATCGTTATTCAATCCCTGATTAATATTGGACTGTGAATCCACCTGCATACGACCGTTAATGCCGGCGGTAAAATTACCGTCTTTGGTTGCAAAATGAATGCCATCGCTAAGCTTAACATGAACCGATTC
>CAIMDR010000017.1 GCA_903839795.1 uncultured Methylococcaceae bacterium
AGATTTAATAAGTAATCGTTCAAAAGTCTTTTAACATTTCTTAATATGACAAAGTGCTTGCAGCAAGCAGATTATATAAAGTTGACGGTAATTTATTTTGTTAAAAGACTTTTGATCACCTACTTAGCTTGGCTATCTGTAATCGCGAATAGAACCCCTAAAATATCGACTGCTTAACAGGATGGGCTGACGAAGGAAGCCCATCGTTCGCGATTAATGGATCCTGCCTGAATTTCCTGTTGCCAAACGGCGACTTCCACCACCGGTTGATTCCGGCGTGCTTGCTCGATAATCAATTCCAATTTTTCAGCAACGCTATCTTCCAGCCAATCGGTTCCGCACAAATCGCAGACTTGGGCAGGTACATCACGCACAACGACAATACCAAAACCCAATTCAACGGTAAAAGTTGTCGTACTGGGTTGTTTATGGCCACCGTGACATACAGGGCAAAGAGACTGCTGTGCTTTCATCAAAATCTCCGCGTGTAAATCGGTTTTAATATGCGTTAACTCGGGGTGATAATATTCAATGATGCTACCTACCACGATTCACAGGAGTCCCTTAATAAAAAATTTGAGGAGCTGTATCAAATTCATTGTTAAAAAGAAGGTCTGAAAAAGCGTCTTATTTTTAGCTTATCGTCAATTGACCATTAATATTTACAAATTCTTAATGTTTTGCAAATACTCTATTAATTCATGAATATATGTACTTGGATTATCAGTCGCATTTTCTTTAGCTTCTTTTAAAGAAAGTTGGGCATGCGTTTTAGCCTCTGCCAATTTGCCGATCAGTTTCAAAAATACACCGTTGCTTCCTTTAGTATATTCAGGAAAATAGTGTTGCAACTCACTTAAAGCCAGGTCGCCAACACTTTTACGGCCTGTTGCTGAATAAGGACTGGTTGTCAATTCGAAATGTAATAATAACCAGTATTCAAAACAGGGTACGCTTGGAATGGCATAAAAAACGTTTTTTAAGTTCAACTCTCTAATTTTATTAAATAGCGTATTCATAAGCGGGGCCATGTGAGTCTTTATCGAAAACACAGTACACGCGATCAAAACCATTATCCGTATCGCATTCCTTTGTATACAGATTTATGGCGTGATTCACGACACTTTTAGGACTTGAACCACAGTTACCATCAATCTCAATATTAGCAGTATTGATTTCATAATGATCTTTTAACTCATTAAAATAGTTAGGCTCGGTTTTTTCGCCTTCACAAACGATTAGTACCTTGTCATAAGGTTTACGTTTAGCGTTCTGTCTTTGAAGTCTGCTGACCTGTTTTGCTTTACGCTTATGATGCAGGTTATCAGTTCCCATACGCTAAATTTCCCATAAGGTACGAATATAAGGTAACGCACCATAACGGCCTGCAAGATAATTTCGTTCTAAATTTTCCGCGCCTTTGCGTGGACTGAAATCAGATAAAGGATAAAGAACTGTACATTGATTATCATCCTTCTCGCAAAACCAGATTTGATCGCGCCGAAAAATTTCCTGATTCAAAATAGAAGTTTCATGTGTGGTAAAAATTAATTGAGCATTTTTGGGATTGGTTTTTGGGTTATGGAAAAGTGCTACCAAAAAAAACACCATTTTAGGGTGAAGATGGTTATGCAGCTCATCAACAAACAAAACATAACCCTTTTCCAACACATCAATAATTGGACCTGCAAAGGCAAAAAGCTTTTGCGTTCCATCTGATTCGTTATCCATGTCTAAATAAACAACTTTACCTTGATCTGAGCGATGTACTGTTTTGATATTAGCAAGTTCTTCATTTTTCAACTTTTCGACCAGCATATCTTTTAAAGCATCAGGAATATCATCTAGAAATTTAACCTTGTCACTATCGAATATGGCAGATTCCATTTCAAAATCTTGAATGTCAAGATCAGCTGACTTTAAAAAACTCATAACCTTTTGCTTGTATCCATCTTTTTTGCATAAAGATGCGGTAAACCCCTGATTTAGGCCTTCATTCTGTATAACGTGGAAAAACTCCGCAAACCAATCATAAATCGGTTGTAATTGCTCACTATTAAGCAAAATAGCTGTCGATAAAAACAAGGCATTGGGTCGTGTAGCCTCTTGCCACATTTGTTTTTTTCCTTCCAAATAGCGGCTTGTTTTCCAAACGTAACTATTTGTTTCGGCGACAAAAACTCGACTAAGCCAGCGTTGTAATCGTCCTTCAGGATACGCCAGTAACCATTCTTCATGAATCCGTTTTTGCGTCAAAGAAAAACCGTATTGATAACGCACACCGCCTGCAATAAAAATAATCTCAAATTCTGTCGGCTGGTTTTTAGATTCATCACTGAATAAAAAAGGCTCTACAGGTAAATCATCACCACGCTGTGTATCACGAGCAGAGCTAATGATTATTTTTCGCATCGTAGCCATTGCTCTGATTAAATTGGATTTACCCGACGCATTTGCCCCGTATATAGCGCAAGAATGCAGTAGCGTTACACTACTTCTTGCTGGAGGTGTAAAACTATTCATTTCAGCCATTTCATCGCCTTTACCTTTAACAAGGCTAAATGTTTGTTGCTCTTTAATCGACCTGAAATTTTTGACTGAGAATTCGATAATCATAAGGGTATATGTAATTTACATTAAATTTTAAACAAATATAGTCGAAAATAATCAATAAATCACTATTTATTGTAATTAAATAATTGGAACAACACCTATAGCCACACAAAATGCTGCCGAAATGCTGCAACTGCTGAAGGCTAAATTTAAACATACCCTCCCCACGTGCATCAGCCTTGGGTTCGATTGTTTCCCCTGCATTCAGAGCCATAGTCTGCACTATATAGATGACTATAGCTCTTGGTGTCTCAGCGCATACTATACCTTTCAACAATCAATCCAATAAAAAATTAGCCTGTGGCTGATCTTCCAATCCCGACTCAGTGGTTTCGTCTTTTAAATTAACGCCCGAAAACTTTAACTCTTCGGATTCCTTGATTAAAAACAGTAATTTCATTAGCGCCTGCTCATAACTCAATCCGTTGTTATGAATATTGGAAATGCAATTGCGGTTGGCATCGGTGCTTATGCCTGATTTGGCCTGATAGGTGTAGTAAATGCCCATACTGTCTGGTGAGCTTAAACCAGGGCGTTCACCGATCAAGACGATGCACAGTCGGGCGGCATAGTGTTCTGCGATAGCATCGCCGATGGCTACCCGCCCGTGTTTAACCAGACAGATGGGCGGCAGTGTGTAACCGTCTGCTTGCAGTTGTGGCAACAATAAACTCAGGAATGGTTCGGCATGATGAGCAATGGCTTTGGACGATAAGCCATCGGCGACAACGACAACCGCATCAGCCTGAATTGGCGCAGTATGCTGCAAACAGTCCAGTGCTGCTGCACTTAACCGACGTCCAAGATCAGGGCGTTGTAAATACAGGGACTGATTTTCTGCCTGAGTTTGCAGGGTTTGCGTTTGATAACCCAGCAAGTTTAGCTGTTGTGCGAGACTGGCAAAATCCAGCGGTATATTGACGGCATCACGAGCCAGAGCATGTGCTAACTGAAATTCCAGAAAGGCGCGGGTCGGCAGGCTGATGCCAGCCCGCCCCAACGCAATACGCGCAGGGGTAAATTGGCTCAGGCTTTGCCAAGGGTCGCGGGCAATCTCTACTTCATTATTTTTGCTCATCGGCAGACTCACTTAAGTTTTTGCATAGCCGGTTTAAATAATGCCGGTATATCAACTTGTTGAAGCAACTGATTATCGGCATTAAAAATTTGATGTTGTTGCAGCCACTGTTCAAACTCGGGCGCAGGCCGTAATCCCAGCATTTTACGCACATAAAGCGCATCATGAAATGAGGTGGATTGATAGTTAAGCATAACATCATCAGCCCCCGGAACGCCCATAATAAAAGTTCCTCCGGCTACGGCAAAAGACGTAAGTAACAGATCCATATCATCCTGATCGGCTTCGGCGTGGTTGGTGTAACAAATATCGCAACCCATCGGCAGACCCAATAATTTACCGCAAAAATGATCCTCCAGACCGGCGCGGATAATCTGCTTGCCGTTGTAAAGATATTCCGGGCCTATAAAACCAACCACCGTATTAACCAACAACGGTTTAAATTTACGGGCGACGGCATAAGCCCGGGTTTCACAGGTTTGCTGATCCAAGCCTTCATGAGCGTTGGCCGACAACGCGCTGCCTTGTCCCGTTTCAAAATACATACAATTATCACCCAACGATCCTCGCCCCAATTCAAGCGCGGCGCTGTGGGCTTCTTGCAGTAGATTCAGATTGATGCCAAAGCTGTCATTGGCTTTTTGGGTGCCGGCGATGGATTGAAAAACCAAATCAACCGGTGCGCCTTGTGCC
>CAIMDR010000018.1 GCA_903839795.1 uncultured Methylococcaceae bacterium
AAAAATGGGTTTTATAGCTTATTAGGAAAAACTAAAACCAGTCTAATTAGATTATCTTTCAGGAAGACCCGAGCCATAATACTGAATCAAATTAACATGAAATTTAGGGCGCGTGCATTAAAATATTTGTAATCATTCAGTCCCCCCTCTTTAACAAAGAGGGGTTAGGGGAGATTTTATTAGATAAATCCCCCTCAATCCCCCTTTGTCAAAGGGGGAAGTGAATAACTACTAATATTTAACACAACAAAAAGCCAAAGCGGCTCATCAAGGTTCCGGTCTGGAAAAAGAACCCAGAGATACAAAGAGAATTCAGTTTTTTGTAAAATTAGTAACTTAAATCAATGGTGCTTTATAACTAATCGACACCCGAAGAGGTGCTTTATTTTGATATAGGCCACAGCTTCAGTGTACCCATCCTATCCAACATGACTCAATGTCATGGGTACTTTATTGGTGCAATAAGTTAATGCAATTGCACATTTATTAAGCGTAATAAAGGTTATTTTATAAAGATAGGTTGATTAAATTAAAAGCAATTACAGTGCATAAAACTTATAACCTATTGTTATTAATTATAAATATAATATTTTTTTGGAAAAATAAAATATTGGCGTGAGATGTGCTATATTAAAATCTATGCATCTATTAGTGAGATGTTGATTAATCTGTTTACGGCCATTATTGGGGTGAAACGATGAGTAAAAATAAAGATATCTTGATTGGACTGTTGTTCCTCACTGGCATATTAGGTTTTATATCCGGTGAATTTATAGTTTCAACCGTATTATTTGCTGGAGCCGCTATTTTTAGCAATATCGTGAGGCATCCCGGCTAAATATTTTACTTGCCATTCAAAAAGGGCAAATACAGAAATAGGAAAAATTGTAGCAAACAATTTTTTGATAAATTAGAGTTTTTTTAAAAGTGGTGGTTTTGATGTTTGT
Source organism: uncultured Methylococcaceae bacterium (assembly GCA_903839795.1). Taxonomy (GTDB): domain Bacteria; phylum Pseudomonadota; class Gammaproteobacteria; order Methylococcales; family Methylomonadaceae; genus Methylobacter_C. Next base: position 948 of record CAIMDR010000018.1, read on the forward strand.
AATAATTTTAATATCATTAGGAATAGCAGGTGCATTACTTTGTTGCGCTGCAAGTGGTTCTGAGGCTGAACAAAGGTATCGTAGATAAAATTCCGGGTTTTGACTAATCGGAATAATCGATAGCTGGCGTTCAAAGCAAGGTTAAGCAGGCAGTAGTAGTTAGAATAAGACCTCCTAAGCTTGGCGCGTGGCGGCGATTACGGCACGCTTTACGGAATGCCGGATGCGCTTGTTCTCGCTTACGCTCGAAAAATCTTATCCTGACCTACGCAGTTCCTGATATTCAAGCTTCAAATGTTTAATGCTTGATTTTTGGGTAATCTACGAACTATAACGTTAAGGTAAGAAAACTTTATTAAACTTAAGTGAATCAGGATTAGTGCTGAGTAGCTTTATCAAATAAGGTAAATTTCTTGGGTTTTACGGTGGTTAAGGGGATGATTGTAATGGCGTATTGGTTTGATATTTCTCAATGGATACGTATGGCTATATTGCGCCAATGATTACGGCATTGCTTTTAAAAGCGGCACAGGCCAAAACGCCTGGTTTCAATTCTAGTGATTCGGCACTGGTCTGGGTTATTGTGGCAACAATACTATCGCCATTGGACAATTGGATGACAACTTCTGAATCCACGCCATCCTGTTGAACCCGAATCACTGTTCCACGCAGGCAGTTACGCGCCGACAAAGGCACATTGTCCAGCTCGGTGATAACGAAAATTTCCGGGTCATTAATCAGCAACACGACATCACCACCGACACTCAGTTCAAGTAAATTAAGCTCGGTTAGCGTTAACGAAGTGACAATCTGTTCACCTCCTTTTAATTCGACTAATACTTCAGCATTAACGGCACCTGTTTTAATGGCGGCAATGATGCCAAATAACTGATTGGTTGCACTGGTTTTTATCACCAATCGCTTAAGCAACATAAGCACGCTGGGGTCTTTCGCCAAACTCTGATTGAGTTGCTGCAAAAACTGTTGATGCTGCTGTTCCAGTTGGGTAAACAGTTGCAAAAGCGATTGTCCGGCAGTGGTGAGGCAGGTGCCACCGCCTTTGCTGCCGCCTGTAGCGGTGCTAATTAACACTTTGGGTGCGAGGTTGTTGGCACGCTCTATCATCTGCCACGCGCCTTTGTAGCTTAAACCAACTTGCTTGGCGGCTTGATTGATGGAGCCGCTGTGCGCTATCGCTCTTAACAAGGCCATCATGCGACTATCCAGGGAACCAACCAGGCGCAATTCACCCTCGACCCAAGAGGGGGTTATGTTGTCTTTTAGTTTTTTGGGCATGTCATTATCTAAATTATGAATATTTAAAAGAGCCAAAATTATTTTCGGGTCTATTATTATTTCTTTGAAAAAAACGATCTGTTTCTTGTTTTCGTTGTATACTTTTATATATAACGTA
>CAIMDR010000019.1 GCA_903839795.1 uncultured Methylococcaceae bacterium
AATAGAACAACGCTGCCAGGAACTGACGCTGCGTTTTGAGTTTGTTAGCGATTTGCCGCAATTGCAAAACCAACGACAAAGCTTGCAGGAACAACGCGACGAACGGGTTAGGGTGATTAAAAATGCCGAGCAGCAACAATCGCCTGAGTCGATCAAACGCAATATTGTAAAAGTCGGTAAAGAACACGCCGATTTGCAACGCCAGTTAGCCAGTCTGGATAATAATTTATATCTGCAACTGCAAAAACTGCTGCCAACAGATAGTTTTGAGCTGTTAACCCGCTTGCTGGCAAAATCGGTTTTAAGTTTACCGGTCACTGAAAATAGTGCGGTTAAACTAAACGACACCGTGGCTTTTCAGTCGTTTGCCGCACAACTGGAAAACAAATTATCGGCCAATCGTTTGGAGTTGCCTGGCTTGTCGCTGGATTTATCGGGGTTGGAAGCCAACTTGACGCTTAAAACCGCACAAGAACTGGAAACGGAAATCAGCGATTGCGAGCGTCAATTGCTCGAATGGCAAAATCTGTTACAGACAGTAGAAACGTTGGTCGAACAAAAGCGCCAGCAACGGGAGTTGGAGCGGCAAATCGAGGTATTGGATGCCGATATAACAGACTACAAAGAATTGTTATTGATGCAGGCCAATGGGGCAGAACGGTTGCAAACCTTAGCGGAGGCGCTGCAAAAACTGGAAGCGCTTAAACAAGAAGAGTTAACGCTAACCGACCAGAAAAGCGGCATCGCCCAACAGCAGGATAATAATAAAGTAGCACATAAAGAGCTGCAAAATCAGCATCAACGCATTAACAATGCCCGTCATCAGCGTTTGGATCAACATCCGCCGTTTACTTATTTGGAGCAGTTGCCCTTTTTGCCGTGTATGGAAAGGGCTGAATTGGCAATGCCCGTCTTGGCTGACCGTATTGAAAGTTATAACCGCGATTGCCAAAAACACAATGCGCTTGACGATGACCTTAACCGGCAATTGATGGATTTGCATCGGGAGGGTTTGGATAAGTTTCAAACGCAGGATTCCACCGAACAAGAGCTGGATGCGTTGTTTGCGTATACGGTAAACTTAAGTCAGGAGCAAGCGGCCATTGAACGCAAGGCGCGTTCTGCGGTGGTACAGATTGCGGCTATTTTGCGAGATTTGCGGGACAGTCTGGAAACATTTAAACGACGGATGCGCGAGTTTAACAACAAAATAAATCGCCGCCAGCTTTCCGATCTGAAGGTGTTTAAAATAGAACCCCGCGAAGAAGAAACCTTGGTCAAGGCGATACAAACTTTAATTTCCACGTCTGAACTGGTTGAGCCGGGAAATTCTTTCGATTTGTTCAACCACAAAGCGGTGCTGGATGATAAAGAAGTCAATCATGCCAAGGATACGCTAATCAAGGAAGGTGAAGCGCGAGGCGGTCTGCGTGTTGAACATTTATTCCGGCTGGTTTTTATTATCGCCAAAGAAAATCAAACGCCTGCTGAATTTGAAGACATTGACAGCGCAGCCTCCAACGGCACCGTGCTAATGGCAAAACTGATTACCGGGTTGGCCATGCTCAATCAAATGCAAGACCCGCGCAAAACCATCAAAACCGCGTGTTATCTGGATGAAGCGGCGTCCTTGGATCAACATAATCAGCGCAATTTGATAGAAATAGCCGCAGAATTTGGGTTTAAATTGATTTTTGCCTCACCCGAACCACAAATTACCGCGAGGTATTGTGTACCTATTGGTACGACCAACGGCAAAAATCATATCAGCCGGCTTAATTGGCAGATTTTGGAACCTATCAATAATGCCGATCTCAAGGCATGAGCACGTTAAGCGAGGCATTAAAACATCTGGTAAGCAGTGACCAGCCGTTAATGGCGTCGGCTTTTACATCGGGGCAAAAAAAATGTCTTGAACAGTTCGCGCGTGAAACCCGTCTCATTGAACTGAAAAAGGAAGGTCGAGCGACTATTTATCAGGTCATTAATCGGCAAAGTGTTGTTAACTATCTACGCCGGTTGCATCCTTTGGATGAGGCTTCCTTACCTGATAATTTACCGACACGCAGCCGTAATATTGGCAGGGAGCGCAATAGCAAGACCGGCCAAACCGGCCATGATTGTTGGTATTTATTGATGAAATCCTGGGATGCTGATGTCGTTTGGCAAAATGCCAATGACCGAATGCAGCCTTCTGAACTAACGGCGCGTTATGGCGTTGCTGCCTTACAAATTAATGTAGAGCCAAGTTTAGGGCAGGGCTGGCAATGCAACCGGCCGTTGTTATTGGTTGAAAATCAGGCGTTGTTTGATCAGTGTGATTGGTTGCCTCAAGATTTTAAGGGGTGTTTGGTTTATTATGCCGGGCAGCTATCGGAGGTGTTATTGCACTGGCTTGCTGAACAAAAACGCACTGATGAAGTGATTTTTTTTTCCGGATTATGACGGTGTTGGTTTAAGCAATTACGTCCGCTTGCTTAACGCGCTACCACCCGATTCTGCGTTACAGTTTTACTGGTTGCCGGATTGGGAAGCTAAATTGGAAAAATTTGGCAACACTGATTGTTGGTTGAAAACACGGGTGCAATTTGAAAATGCCTTTGCAAAATTGACTGCGCTGAATGCCTTGAATCCTGATTTTATTAAGCTGGGATCACTGTCTCAAACTTACGGCAAAGCTTTGGAACAGGAATCGATTTGGTTGTAGTGCATCATCTTGAAAAAATCAGTGAGTGCTAAAAATTAGGCCGGAATAAGCGTTTCCGGCACTTTGTACGACAAGTGCGCCGGAAACGCCACCACTTGAGCTTGGGAACGAGAGAAATATGCCATTATGTTACTTAACTTAACCAAGCCAACCTTGATTAACCGCCAACAGTAATAATGCACCTGCGAATACCCCCGCCAGAACATCATCAATCATGATACCAAAGCCGCCGGAGACATGCTGATCCAGCCATTTAATCGGCCACGGTTTTAGAATGTCAAAAAACCTGAACAGGATAAATCCGGCGATGAGGGTTTGCCAGGTAAAGGGAACGAGCCACATTGTTATCAAGTAACCGGCTATTTCGTCCCAAACGATGCCGCCAAAATCATGTTCGTTTAACTTTTCTGCAGCTTTTCCACAAATCCATACGCCCGCTACCGATACCAGTACGGTCAGGAAACTATAAATCAGACTATTCGTTTGTGCAAACAGCCAGTAAACGGGAATAGCTGCCAAGGTGCCCATCGTCCCCGGTGCTTTTTTAGCCAGTCCGGAGCCAAAACCAAAAGCCAGAAACAAGATGGGATCAGACAGAATTTGTCGGGGCGTGAGTTTGTTTTTACCGTAGTTGGGTTTAAGAAAAATGCTCATAACCTTTACTGTTAAAGGGTTGGAGGGTGCCTGATTTATGCAAACGCAGACCTGGTGTGGCTTCAATGATGCCAATTTTTGTACAATGGATGGTTAGTTGTGCCGCTTTTTCGGGACTGACGGTAAAGCATAATTCATAGTCATCGCCAGCGGTCAACGGCATTGTCCAGTCTCCGGTATCGTTGATATAAGCCAAGACCGCCTCAGACAGCGGCAACGCTTCCCAATCAAGACAAGCGCCGACATTACTTTGTTCTAAAATGTGACCTAAATCACCCGTCAGCCCATCGGACAGATCAATGCAGGCATTGGCAATACCGCACAACGCCTGCCCTGCTTCAATTTGCGGATCAGGCTGATTAAAGCGTTTATGTGCTGCCTGTGGATTGTTGCAGTGATAGCCTTGATTAATTTTTAATCCCAGTCCGGCCTCACCTAATGACCCTGTCATATAAATAAAATCACCTGGTGAGGCGCTTGAGCGCAGCAGCGCTTGACCTTTTGGAACCAAACCCATCGCCTGAACCGTTAGCGTTAAAGGCCCCGACGTGGTATCACCCCCAATCAAATCCACTGAATACCGTTCAGCCAGACTTAAAAAGCCTTTAGAAAAAGCCGTCAACCAGTTTTCGTCAACAGTGGGCAGCGTTAACGCCAAGGTGACTGAAACCGGCTTTGCGCCCATGCTGGCCAAATCACTTAAGTTAACCGCCAGTAATTTATGGCCTAGTTGCTCGGGATCAGTTCCCGCAAAAAAATGGACATTTTCTACCATGGTATCGGTAGTGACCGCCAGCTCATAACCGGTTGAAAATGACAATAATGCACAGTCGTCGCCAATACCCAAACGGGTTGATGGATTAATAACCCGCTGCTTGGTGAAGAAACGTTTGATTAAGGAAAATTCGGAAATTGGCATGTGAATCAAGTAGGGCGTGCCATGCGCGCCAAAAGATAGAAAAGTTGTATAAACATCAAAAAAGCGCGCATAGCACGCCCTACCCATCCCGAAATTAAATTGTAAAAAGATTGGTTAATTCGGCTTTTAATTCGTCGAAATGAGCATGATCAAAATTGTAGGGCGGATCTGGATAGGCAATTGTATAG
>CAIMDR010000020.1 GCA_903839795.1 uncultured Methylococcaceae bacterium
ATACGGTTCTACATAAGCCAGGATTAGGTCAACTTTAAAGTTTCGATTGCCGCGCAGAAAAGCAACGGCTTTGCTGTTTTTGTCGAACCGCCAGGCATCATTTTCATCTATGTCAACCCGCACATGCAGTTTGTCCAAATTGCCCAGCACCAGTAAGGGGACGCTTAAAAATCCGGCTTGGGCAAATTCACCAGGTCGAATATTGACTTGTAACACCTCACCGTCTACCGGAGCGCGAATGACGAGCCGGCTTAAAGTGGTTTCAGTATCGGCCAGGCTGGCTTGAGCTTGCTGCACTAAAGCCAGGGCGCTTTCCAGTCTGGCTTGGGTGATTAGCATGGCATTGCGTCGTCTAAGCAGTTCTTCGGCGCTAATGGCACGCCGGTCGGTAACCGCTTCAGCTAAATCACTCAGGGATTTTGCATCACTGTAAGTTGCTTTTGCGATAGTCACATCGGCTTGGGCTTTGGCAAGGTCTGCCAGTTTTATCGCCAAGGTTGCACGGGTATCGCGTTCATCCAGATAAAAAAGCGGCGCATCCGCCTTAACTTGATCACCCACCTTAACTGTTACGGTTTTAACAATTCCAGGCAAAGGCGTGCCAATAGCGATATTTTGGCTTTGCGCTTCAATAATTCCGGCACCGGCAATAAACGCTTTAAAGGGGGCCGAGGCGGGTTCTGTAACCGGTATTGCAATCGGCGTTGGTTGGTTACTGCGGACTACCGTGTAAGCGGCAAACGCAAATCCGGCGATTGCCAGTAAGGGGAGGGTGTATTTGATTTGCATATTTAAGGTTAAAGGTTCAAGGTGCAAGGTGCAAGGTTCAATGTTCAAGGTGCAAGGTGCAAGGTGCAAGGTTCAAGGTTCAAGGTTCAAGGTGCAAGGTGCAATTTTAAGGCAAAAGGAAAAAGGCAAAAAGCAAAAAGGCAAAGGGCATATTGTTTTCGCCTTTCGCCTTTCGCCTTTAACCTTTAACCTTTAACCTTGCATTACCTTTCACCTCAACAATATGCCCGTCGTCCATTTCTGCAATGCGGTCTGCAAAGTCAAAAATACGTGCGTCATGGGTCACAATGACTAAAGTACGGTCTTTGTGTAAAGCAACGTCTTTGAGCAATTTCATGACATTGCGTCCGGTTTCATGATCCAGTGCGCTGGTGGGTTCATCGCAGACGATAAGTCGTGGGTTATGTACCAAGGCACGAGCAATGGCGACACGTTGCTGCTGTCCACCCGAAAGTTGTGAAGGCAAGGATTTCCAGCGTGCTCCCAAGCCTACTTGCTCAAGTAGCGTTATGGCTTTACGCTCGGCTTCGGCGCGTTTCATTCCATTAATAATAAGCGGAACCGAGACATTTTCTGCGGCATTGAGTGAAGGCAACAGATTAAAAGCCTGAAACACAAAGCCGATGTTTTTTGCCCTGAAATTTAACTTGTCCTTGCTGCGCATGGTCAATAAATTTTCGCCGAACAATTCACAAAGCCCTTCATCCTGATCGAGAATACCGGCGATCACTGAAATAAGAGTCGTCTTGCCGCAACCGGAGGGGCCGACCAACATCATTAATTGACCGGCAATAATGTCCAGATTAATATCGTTAAGTGCGGTTACTTTTTGCCCGCCGGTATCATAAACCTTGACCACATTTTGGCAGCGAACGGCTAGATTCATGAGTTATCCTTTAAAAACAATGGCAGGTTCCAGTCGAATCACTTTCAGTATGCTGATAATGGCGGCAAAGGCGCAGATCAGACTGATTCCGGCACCGCTGAACAGCAACAGTTGCCAAGGAAACTTGAAAGCCAAAATGGTATGGCGCATGGCGAAACCAAACAACGCGGTTAGACCTACGCCTAAACCATAACCGATGCTGCCGACCAGAACCGCTTGTAATAAAATCATGCGCAGCAAGATCCAGTTGCTGGTGCCCATGGCTTTTAGGACGCCGAATTGCATTATATTTCCCAAGGTGAAATTATAAAAAGTCTGGCCTGCAATAGCGGCTCCGACAATAAATCCCAACAGTACCGACGTGCCGAAATTAATCGGAATACCTGTGTTGTGCATAAAATATTCGTAGGTTAGGGTTTTAAAATCTGCCTGCGTATAAGCTGCCAAGCCGGTTGACTCACGGATGCTGCGGGTCAATTCGACAAGGTCTTGTCCTTTTTTGGCTTTTACCAAAACAAACGATAATAGCTTACGCTCTTTGGGCGCGTAACTTTTGGCGCGGGAATAGGTGGTGTAGATGACCGGTTGGGATTGAAAGGTACGCGTGACTTTGGCAATGCCGACAACAATCGCGCGTCGGTCGTTTAACTCCAAGTTATCGCCTATTTTGAGTGGAACGGGTTTGCCGCCGGGTATGAGTGAAGGCTTTCCCAGTTTTTCACTGGCACCGTCAATATCCACGATAACACTATCGCTGCGGCGTAAATCATCCAGTTTTCCTTCCAGCATGACCGGTGGGCCACCGATTAAAGTGGCATCATCCAGACCCACAACATTACAGGTTTGAAAGGTGCCATCAAGCAGGCGTGCTTTTAGGAGCCCCTTATACATCGGCATAGCCCATTCCACACCGGAAATACCCCGTACCCGATAAAGTTCTGTATCCTGCATGGGTTTGATGTCATCAACAAATTGTACTTTAGGATCAATGACCCAGATATCAGGCAAGCCGACATCCGTTACAAAACTGTAAGTGCGTGACATGATGCCCAAAAAAATAGCGGGCTGCTGAGTCATAATTAACGAGGCAAACGTCAGTCCCATAACGATACCGATATATTTACCGGTATCGCCCATCAGCATTTTTAAGGCGATATGATTCATGGTGTTGTTTGCTCTTTGGGTAGGGTAAGCCGGCTCAGGGCGGCCAAGGAAAACTGTGCGATATGTTCCGCGCTGGCTTGTATGGCCGCTGCATCAGCAATCAACTCAGGGTACAGACGGTCAATGATCGAGCGTGAGTGTTTAAACATCAGGCACTGACCCAAAATACTCAGTAGACAACGCTGGACGATCACTTTATCAACAGGCTCTTTAAGGATTAGTCGGATAATGTCTTCAAGCAGCGCAATTTGCGGAACGAGGGCTGTTTCCATAATGTCATCCAAGGCGTTGGTGGGGTCGGCAATTTCACGGGCAATCAGTTTACTGTGCAGGCCTAATTGATTGTCATCCAGCAATTTATGCAAAGAATTATTGATAAATACGGCAAGACGTTGCTCTGGCGGCAAGCTTTTATCAAGTGCGGCATCTTGTGGATACAAACGATTGGTTTCCCGAAAAGCAAAAGCTAACGCCTGACTATAAAGCGCTTCTTTACTGCGGAAATAGTAGTTTACCGAAGCCACGTTGACATGGGCTCTCGAGCAAATCTCGCGCACGGTCGTCTCACGGAAACCGCACTCGGCAAATACTTCCACGGCGACTTGCAGCAGACGGTCAAAAACAGGTTCGATGGTAGTTGATGGAGTCATTCTAATGCTTGTATTAAACAGTTGTTTAAAATGATTGTATAGCTAACTGATTCACATAGCAATCAAGCGTTTAAGGGGCAGGTATGTAATCTCATATTTTGCAACAGTATAAGTTGCCAAGTTTAAACGTTGGATGCGGAAAAGCGCATGTCCTGTGGTGTGGGTATTTATTGCGGGCTACCTGGGTAGTAATGATCGCCAGAGTCAAAGTCGTATCTATTCAGTCTCCTTCTTTGAGCAAAAGAGTCTGAATGCTTGCTTAAAGCAACGATCTGACCCGACTTGCAATTTAAATACTGAATAAAGTAAAGCTTATTATCTCTGTTTTTAGGGTTAATAACTACCTACATAAATATGTAGGTATGTTTCAACCTATTGAAAAATAGTATATTTTTTATTTAAAATATTTTAGGTGTCGTGGTAAATATGCAATTAATTGTTGTTTAGACTATTTATGAGGGCAAACCTTGCCGATTTAACCCACACTAATAACGGCTATCATCTTGAATTACAGGACGATTAGTGTACTTTCTCGACCGGTAACACGTCTCGCTTGATTTATCTCAATGTCAGTAGTGGTAGCGTAACTCCATTATGAGGCAATGCAATAAGCCTAAATCAATTCCATGCTAAAGGATTATCGAGCCTCTGTAGATAGAGAATCTGATTAACAATTCGATACAGTAGATTTTTTAGAAGGGACTGTTAGCAAGGGGGTTTTTAACGACTTGATTACGTTCGCTTTGAATAGTGGCTGCTTTTGCTCATGCAACAGCCGAATATCTTCTTTAATAAAATTAATTTACTTAAGTAAGCAGTATTAGGTCGTGTTAATTTGCCATTAACTTTCTGTCATTAAGCGTAAATTAGCGGTTTTAAAAAGTCATAAATATAGAACATTACGCCTGTAAATATAAGTATAAGTATACGGAATCGACGAAATATCCAGAATTGGGCATAGCATATATTACAGCGGTAAGCTTTCCTGAGCAGATTATTAAACAAGCTGCCATTCGAACGTGTCGATAGCCTCGTATCCTTATTTCTACACCGAGGGCATGTGTGTTCTGCTGCAAAAGAGAATTTTGGCCAATTTATGTTATTTTTTTTATAGGATCTAAATTTTTCATTTTAATCTATTGGTTAATTTTAATATTTTCTTATTACTTACAGTAAGCATTAATATTTAAACCGATCAAGGATAAAATGCTACCAAACAGGTTGTTAATAATTTTTTTGTAGTACTAAATTGTCGTAGTAATGATTGTCAGAGTTATGGTTTTGGTGCCACGAAATTCAATTGATAAAAAACGTTTTATAGGTCAGTCGGTTGCGAATCATGATCTCTTTTTTTTCATCGGCCGGGTTATTCATTGTTGAAGAACTAGCACTTTTAGCATAAAACCAGATCAAATCACGGTGTACCGACTTTGCTCTTACTCTGCGTATTATTTTTATGGATTGTGCTATACCGTTATTAGCATAACCTTATAATTCCCGGCTAATTAATAGAGTCGCCCTGACAGTAAAGTTATAGCCAGTAGTTTTAAAAAGTGAGTCATGATGAGGCGTGCCAAAAAAATGATCTAGCGTTCAAATCAGATTGTTCTTAAGAGGCATTGATTATCTAATAAATCGAAAGTTTAATTTGCAACTTGAGCCTTAATTATAAAAAAATTTACCACTCAATACCACTTTAAAATTGTAACTGAATGTAACAACGTCCAAGAATTTGATATAAAAAATATAAAAAATATAAAAAAGCAGATTATAGGGAAGTTATCGTTTAATTTTGTTATAGTTTAGCTCGTTAGTGGTCGCGGCTTATGTAAAGTATCCAGTTGTCCTGGGTGGATGACGCTATTCGGTTAACACTTAATGGTTTGTAAAAAGTTGTTACATTTTGTTACAAAATAATTAGGGTTCTATTTAGAACAGGCTAAAAAATACTAAGGCTTTGCCTGACTGTCAGGTAAAGTTTGACCTCAACTGTTAACATTCATCGTTAAAAGCAGAACCATGAGACAGAGAATTCTTATTATTGACGATGATCAGCACTATCGTAATTTAATGGCGAACTATTTTGAAACGCAAGGTTTCGATACCCTGTTGGCGACAGATGCTATTGAAATGAAAAAACAACGGGAGCGTTTTCATTGCGATCTTTTGGTACTGGATGTCAACATTCCGGGAGAGGATGGTCTTTCAATATGCCGAAGATTGCGGGCAGAAGGTGACAATACGCCCATAGTGATCGTGACTGCAAGGAATGAGGTTGTGGATCGAATCCTGGGATTGGAATATGGTTCGGACGAGTATATTGCAAAACCCTTTGATCCCCGTGAACTGATCGCTCGTATCAGAGCTGTTTTGCGCCGAACTCAAGACAACTCTTTAATTGCTTACCAAGCAACGCCTGTGAAGCTTCAATTTGGCTCATTTGTTTTGGATATGTCGTCCAGGATTTTGTTATGTAATGGAGAGGCTGTATCGCTTAGCTTCGATGAGTTTGAGTTACTTAAGATTCTTGCCAGTACGCCAGGCAAGTCAATATCGCGGAATCATATAGCTAACCAGATTAGGTCAGGGGGGGCAGAAAATTGATCAGCGCAATATCGATATGCTGGTGTCACGCCTTCGCAAACGGCTTATGGGCGGTTCATCTGAGCATCAATACATTCAGTCAGTGCGCGGGATTGGGTATGTTTTTATGAATGCATCTCTGGATCAGGTAAGGTCATGAAATTTTGGCGTCCACAGACTTTTTTCAGTCAAATCTGGGGGGGGCTTGATATTGCTAATTATGCTAATTATCAATATGACTGCTTTTTTGCTACTAACCACTATGGATGTGGGATTAAAACGATTATCTGGTGCGCCTGAATTACTTGCTGCTTAATCCGATAAAACATGGTTATACCGATAATTTAATCGATTATCCATTTTCCAGCTTCCATCAGTTGCTTGCAGAAACAGGCCGAGAAGTATTAATGAGGCAATTTAAAGATCATACAGAGTATAAAAATCTGATAGTGCCGGAAGATGATTATTAACAGTGGAGGTCAGGCAGAGCCTGTCCTCCACTTACTGTCAAACCTATTGCTCAAGAAAATCTTCAAGTTGTTGCAGGGTGACGGACTGTTGTGCAGCCAAGGCTTTATCTTGAGCGGTGTTGTAACCCCATAATGCAAAAATCAGGTTAACGCTTTCAAGTTCCGTGTTGCTTAACACATTTAACAGGGTTGGCAGGCGGTCTTCAACAAAATGAATGGTGTCGTTGGGATGGGTTTTTAACAAGGTCTTTAATACTTCCATTTTGTTCATGTTCCGATCCAGCCCAAAAATCTGCTCATCTGCCAGTTCAATGGCATTGGCTTTCAGGATTTGTTTAACAAAACGCTCCTGTTTGGTAGTGACAACATACCAAGTCGATTGATCGCCCAGCCGTTGCAACTTTGTTGCTACGTTATCGAATAACGGATTCATGTTGACCCAGTCGACCAAGTCGTTTTCAATCCAGGTATCCCGGGTTTCTCCAAACAGTTTTTTTAGTTCATCTACCGTGACTTGAGCCTCGCTTAACAAGTGTTGGATTTTGTCGCCATAATCGTTGCATATAGCTTCAATAGATTCTTCCAGATAGAGCAAACGCATAGCCAATATGGCTTCGTAGCCCGTTTCTATCATCGGTCTTATTAATTTGAATTGTTCAATCCTCGATTGAGGAACGGCTGTAGGCATATCGTCCCAGAGTGTACCCGCTGCTTTCCAGCCGGTTATTGCCGTTTCTACCGCGCTGTCACAGATAACGCCGTCAAAATCAAGCGCATAAATAGTTGAGTGATTCATTTTTGTGTTCATTGAAAGTTAAAGGGATTATAGGGTAGATGTAAATCTCGTTAAAAAATAGCACACGGATGACACGGATTTAACTGATGGCCACGGATAAAAAAATCCGTTGAAATCCGTATAATCAGTGTCATCCGTGTTCTATGATCGAAGCCAATATCTACCGGGTAGTTACGATTGCGCTGAGGATACGTTTTCGTTCAAAAATTCAGTGAGTTTATTACTATCTGATTCAATGAGTTTTGCTTTCTCTAGCCGATTTAATTTTTTTAGGTCTATTTCGCGTTTCGTAGCGGAGCTGCGGTTATGTCCGGGTTCGAGGTAAACCAGTTGTTTGGGCTGCCTACCGCGAAAATATTTTGCGCCTTGTCCGGTTTCATGTTGCTTGAAGCGTCTGAAAACATCGATAGTAATACCCGTGTATAGCGAGTTGTCGGTACAGAGAATAATATACACAAACCAGATCATAAGGGCTTACTCTATAAAAATAATCAGTTTATCCACGAAAATCCCGAAAGCCACGAAAAATAAAGCGAGGGAGTTGGAGTAAAACCGCTTTAGCTGTTTTGCAGGCAATAGCTAAAGCGATTGCACTCCAGTCTTTGTAAACAACTTGCGCTCCAATGCCGTTAAGTTGAGCCGTTCGCTGAGCGGAGTCGAAGCGATTTTGCTGGCTTCGGCTCCGCTCAGCCAACGGTTTATCCTTGCCGA
>CAIMDR010000021.1 GCA_903839795.1 uncultured Methylococcaceae bacterium
GGTTTGCAACCCCGTCCCTAACGTTTAACGTTTCGAAAGTTATTGGAGCATCAAAACGTTTCGGTCGGGGTTGCAAACCCCGACCGGCATAAAGTTTCGAGAAGTTAGTTACAAATGAACTTTATCGATGGACTTGAATCAGAGACACAAAAAAATAATCACTAAAACCCATAATAGATAAGCCAACCAAGCCATGCACAAAACCCAATCACCGCCCGTACAAAATGCAGTCATTGCTGATAAAGTTAAGCTGCCCTATTTTGACTATTTATTGACGCTGTTAAAAGACAATAATGAGGCGGTAGAAAAGAGCTTTGGTCGACATGTGCATTGGGGGTATTGGGAAGATCCCAAGCAAGCCCTATTATCAACAGCGGATTTTGAACAAGCGACAGAGAATTTAAGTCGGCAAGTCTGTCTGGCGGGACATATTAAAAAAGGTCAGACTGTGCTGGATGTCGGTTGCGGTTTTGGTGGCACGGTGGCACATATTAATGAGCACTATACCGGCATGACCTTAACCGGCTTAAATCTTGATGAACGTCAGTTGGTTAGGGCACGCTCAAACGTGCGGCCGCTGGCGGATAATATAATTCAGTTTCAACAGGGTAATGCCTGTGAGTTACCTTATCCTGATGCTTCATTCGATGTGGTTTTAGCGGTTGAGTGTATCTTTCATTTTCCGGATCGTGAACAATTTTTCAGGGAAGCTTATCGGGTGCTCAAGCCGGGCGGGTATTTGGCGTTATCTGATTTTGTTCCCCTGACTGCGGTAGTGCCGCTGATGAAAATTAAATTACCCAAGAACTTGGGCACTGCTTTTTATGGTGCAAACAATGCACTATGCAGTGCCAAATATTATCAAAAGCTGGCTGAGAAGATACCCTTTAATCGGCAAACAACGCGTGATATCACCGTCAATACGTTGCCGACTTATCCTTATTTAAGGCAACTTGCCAAGCAACAACGTGGTGCCCCTAAAACGGCAATGCTGGAAACAGCGGCAATTGAATACTTAAGCAGGCTTGGATTAGTCAATTATTATATTTTTGGCTTTCAAAAACAGGCATAATGCTCTTTTTTTTAGGTCATCAATTCAGTATTTTTGCCTGCCCTGGAATTGATGATAAAAACTGATAAACAATGCCTACTCAATTTTGACGTTATTGTTTGCTATAATAATCACTTAGTTAATGACCCTATTGATAACGACATGGTTTTGTAGCGTGTCGATTTAAACGCCAATCCAATCCAAAACATAACAATTATTTTACTATCAATGTTAAAGACAGAATTCCTGAACAGCTCCAGTCAGTTGTTATTACCTTTTAATTGGAATGGCTAATCATGCAAGGATCTAGTCAAGTCATTCACCGACTTTTAGCGGTGTACATTGTTGTCGGATTGATTGTTGTTGGATTTGTTATTACCAAGCTGGTGCGAGATGAGGTTCAAACCTCCCGTTATCAGGCACGGTATCTTTCTGCCATCAGTGAACAATTAAGCTTTAAACTGGCTTCGGGGCCCAGTACCTCAATACGTTTTCCGGAGTACGGCCCTTA
>CAIMDR010000022.1 GCA_903839795.1 uncultured Methylococcaceae bacterium
ATTGGAATGACTACATAAAGCAAATAGGCTAACGCAGGAATTAGAGCAACTTTTGGTAAAGATTGGCTTTGCAGGATTGTGTATTTGAACACGTCTGAAATAACTTATTTGCATATCGTTTTTGTCATTTTTTTATTATATGACACTAATATGACTACTTTATGACGTAAGCACTTTAATCGACCAAAAGCCAAGCAAGCTTAATGCTTTTACTCTCCTGCAGAGGAGCTAAAGATAGAATTAACAGCCCTGTAGAGCTTGCTATCCTTAGGCTTAACTGCTTTTTAAACACTATAAAATCCATCCCTATGAATTGATTTTTATAGGGAAAATTTATCCATCGCCCTTACATTCATAAACAAGCGCTTGTTTATGGCTTGGCTTGTGTTGACAAAAACAGAACTCGCAACCCACCACTCAGCCCCCCGTTAGCCTTGAATCTTAACTCCATTAGCGAGCATTTTTAAACAATTCCATCAAGCTCAAAAAATAAACAGCATCACTCCAACTATTTAACATATCTGTAATATTTGCAAAGTATGCTAAGCAAAATATTTTTTTATTTTCGTGTGCTTTGTATCGTGGAGATTTCATCTTAGGTAACTCGCAATAACCCCCCACTCCCTTTCGTTGCACGCTCCGGCGTGGGAATGCAGACAGTGACGCTCCCGCGTCACGCAACGCTGGAGCGTTGCCGAATGAATTCCCACGCTGGAGCATGAGAGTTAGGTGGATCTTGGGCGATATCTTCTGCGAGTTGCCTTACTAAGAAGCTTTTGACTATCCGATTGACAAGCATGTCACAAACAATAAAAAACTCTTTCAATAAAATGTTCTGGCACTGTCAAATACTCTCTATAAGATGAGGTGTTCGTGCTATTAACTGCTCTAAAAATTAACCCTTCCACCCACCGAATAAGAGTAATCAGCCATGAGCCAAGTAACCACGCCAATCCAAAATCTGCTAGTTATCGACAGTCAAGTTAGCAACTGGCAAAGTTTGGCTAGTGGCGTCAAACCCGATACTGCGGTGTTAATTCTTGATTCCGGTTCTGATGGACTGACGCAAATCAGCAATTATCTAGCGACGTTAAGCAATGCGGGGACACAAAATTTTGTACCGCTGCAAAGCCTGCAAATTATTTCCCACGGCAGTGCGGGTAAATTATTATTAGGCTCAAGTACAATTACGACCAGTAATTTAAGCTTATACAGCAAACAACTGGCCAGTATAGGTAGCAACCTGACAGACACAGGCGATATTTTATTGTACGGTTGTGATGTAGCCGCAAATAAACCCGGCCTGGATTTTATCAACCAGATTGCTGCGTTAACCAGCGCTGATGTCGCGGCTTCCAACGATGTAACGGGCTCAGCGACTTTAGGGGGCAATTGGCAATTAGAGGTTGCCACGGGGACAATTGAATCAGCGCTGGCATTAAATACAGCAACTTTGAACAGCTATTCAAGCACTCTTAATATAGCAACCAATGATGGTAATTCAGAGCTGTTTATGTCAGTTTATGACTCTTCCAGTAAAAATACCTATTCATTCGATACTGGTTTGACTATCGATCAATTCATAACAGATGCGGGCAGCAGCACTTATACCTATACTCACGATCTGTCTTTAGATGTCAACTGGACATCCGGTTTTCTAGGTGATGCAGGTTTTAATGCTGCGACTACTGTTTATGCGCTTGCAGCGGCCAACGCTATTAATCCTGATGTTTTGCTTACATCAAGCGCGGTCGGTGGTTTGGCGCTAGCTGATAATGATCAAGTTGTTAATACATTTGTTGATAATATTAAAAGCCAAGCGGGGATGATTAATTATCAACTGACCGGTTCGTCTAAAGTTGTTAATGATGGTGGTGTAACAAATACCGGACAATTTAATCTATTCGATACAGCATTTGGCAATCAAACAGGTGCTCAAGTTGCCGGTGCTTATGGCTCTACTTTAGCTTTTTTCCATGAAACTAATATTTATGATGCTGTGCTAGATAGTCCAGTGCCAGTGTTGGTGCAATTTGCTGGCTCGTGGAAATTGATAGGCAACACATTGTCTTTTGGATCACTAACACCCGTTAACAATGCGCCTAC
>CAIMDR010000023.1 GCA_903839795.1 uncultured Methylococcaceae bacterium
AGGACAGGCTTGGGTGGTCTTATTCCGGCCTACGCCTAAAATCCGTGCTCTATTTTTAACAACTGAGTCATCAATTTTTTAATAATACTTGCAATCTACCTTATTTAATGACAACAGATACTTGCCTTGTAAGACTTACTCATTAATAATAAACAGCATCCTGTTTTGAGACAGGACTCTATTTATCCGGATATAATTTTTCTTTACACACCACTTTGTTACAATCTTAATATTAATCTTTTATTGGGGAGTATAGAAATGACTAAAGCATCTTCTAAATCAGTTGCTAAACCAAGCGTACCAAAAAAGCACAAGACGGATACTGATGACGACGATATTTTTGAAGGGGGCGATTTTATCTCGCTGACCGAGAGCGTTGAAGAGCAAACGGTCAAAAGAGATACCCGCAGAAAAATTGAAATCTATTGGGAGAAAAAGCGTTTAAAAGAACAATTCGACGATTTTGATGAATCTGAATTTGGCTTTTAATAACTATCAAACCCGCTAATCGATACCACTGCTTCTCGGAATAGTGGTTACGTTTTTTATTACCCCAACTCCACGCCCTCAAGTGCAATTTTTACCGTTTGCCTTCTGATTTGATGCCGATTGCCCGTTAATTGCTGTTGAACGACTTTAACCTCCCGGTTTTTGTAGGCCCAGGCAATAAACACCGTGCCTACCGGTTTGTCTGCTGTGCCGCCATCGGGCCCTGCTATGCCCGTCACGGCAATGGCGCAATCTGCCTCACTATGAGCTAAAGCACCCTTGACCATTTCTGTTGCCGTTTGGGCGCTTACCGCACCAAACTTAGTCAATGTCTCGGGGTTAACCCCCAACATTTGCACTTTTGCCGAATTACTGTAAGTGACAAAGCCACGGTCAAACCAGACCGAGCTTCCCGAAACTTCCGTTATTATTTGGGCAATCCAACCGCCGGTACACGATTCGGCGGTGGTTATTTTTTTTTCTATTAACTTGAGTGACTGACCTAGTTGCTGCGCAATTTCAAATAATTCAATATCCATGATGTGCCCTCATGCGACTTCGGATAAAATAGACTGATGATTATAAAACAAAAAACCGCCGACCCGCAGACCCCGATGATGCAGCAATATTTGCGCATCAAATCAGATCACCCTGATACCCTTTTATTTTATCGAATGGGGGATTTTTACGAACTTTTTTTTGATGATGCTAAAAAAGCCTCACAATTACTGGATATTACCTTAACCAGTCGCGGCCAATCAGCAGGCTTGCCGATTCCCATGGCGGGCATACCCTATCACGCCGCTGAAGGCTATCTTGCCAAACTATTAAAAAATGGCGAATCCATCGCCATTTGCGAACAAATCGGCGACCCTGCAACGTCTAAAGGCCCCGTTGAGCGTAAAGTGGTGCGGATTGTTACACCGGGAACCGTCACCGACGAAGCCTTGCTGGAAGACCGAAAAGATAATCTTTTGGTGGCAGTGTGTACGTTTTCAAACGGTAACCAGGGAACGCAACACGGCATAGCCAGTCTGGATTTAACCAGTGGCCGCTTTGTTTTGCAACAAGTGGAATCTGAAGACCAGTTACTGAGTGAACTGGGACGCCTTAATCCAGCTGAACTGCTGTTTAGCGAAGACTGGCCGCTGCCGGCAAACTTGCAGCAACGCAGCGGTTTATGCAGAAGACCGCCCTGGCATTTTGAACCCGAAAGTGCCAGGCAACGGGTGTTAAAACAATTTAATACCCTTGATTTAAAAGGCTTTGGCTGTAATCACTTACCCGCCGCCATTGCCGCCGCTGGCGCTTTATTGCAGTATGTTAAAGATACCCAGCAAAGTGCACTGCCGCATATTCAGGGTATCCGCACAGAAAACAGTGCTGACAGTATTTTGCTGGATGCTTCCAGCCGCCGCAATCTTGAACTGGATTATCATCCCTCTGGAAATCTGCAATACACGCTGTTTGGTGTTTTGGACAAAACCGCTACGGCCATGGGCAGTCGTTGTTTAAGGCGCTGGATTAACCGGCCTTTACGTGACCATCGCATCCTTAATAATCGTTATGCCTGTGTTGCCAGTTTACTGAATGACCATTTGTATAAAGCGATCCAAACCCACTTGCGACAAGTAGGCGATATTGAACGGATTAGTTCACGCATCGCCTTAAAATCTGCGCGTCCCCGTGATTTATTGGTGTTACGCACGACCTTGGCCGTGTTACCGGCCTTACAACAGACACTGGCAACCAGCGATAATGAACAGTTGTCACACACCGCAACACAAATCGGTGAACAACCGGCGATATTAACGCTGCTTGAAAAAGCCGTCATTGATAATCCACCCGTGCTTATCCGTGACGGCGGTGTGATTGCAAAAGGTTACAATCAAGATCTGGATGACTTGCGGCATTTAAGCCAAAATGCCGATCAATTTCTGATTGACATGGAAAATCGTGAAAAAGCAGCCACAGGAATCACCACGCTTAAGGTCAATTACAACCGCGTACACGGTTATTATATTGAGATTTCCCACTTACATGCGGCAAAAGTGCCGCCGCATTACACCCGCAAACAAACCTTAAAAGGCGCGGAACGTTACATTACCGAGGAATTAAAATCGTTTGAAGATAAAGTGCTCAGTGCCAAGGAAAAATCACTGTCTTTTGAAAAAGCCTTATACGATGAGTTGCTTAACATTATCGCGACCTCTTTAATTCCCTTGCAGCAATGCGCAGCGGCTTTGGCTGAACTGGATGTACTGGTTAATTTTGCCGAACGTGCCGAAACCTTAAATTTATCGCAACCGAC
>CAIMDR010000024.1 GCA_903839795.1 uncultured Methylococcaceae bacterium
ATCAAGTTATTTTAATCGAGAGCAAGGCGCAAAACAGGCGCATAGCTAACTATATAATTATTCAGTCCCCCTCTTTAATAAAGAGGGGTTAGGGGAGATTTTATTAGATAAATCCCCCTCAATCCCCCTTTTTCAAAGGGGGAGGTGAATACTTAGAACTATGTAATTGTTTTTGCAGTGCCGCTATCCGATTAAATGACCTATCAGAAAACCGCGTTGTGACCGCGAGGAGTATACTACACGCTTCGCAGACAAAACTGGATAACACGTTGCCTATCAAACCACCAGAAATCGTTGCCGCCGTAGACTTGGGCTCCAACAGCTTTCACATGATCGTTTGCAGCCTGAACGAGGGTACACCACAAACCATTGACCGCCTGCGGGAAATGGTCAGACTGGCATCCGGACTGGATGCCGACAATATACTGGATGAGAGCACTCAAAACAGGGCGCTTGCCTGCCTGGAACGGTTTGGACAAAGAATCCGTCACTTTCCCTTGGGCAGTGTGCGTATTGTCGGTACCAATACCCTGCGCACCGCTAAAAATGCCGGACAATTTCTGATTAAAGCCGAACAAGCATTGGGCCATCCTATCCATATTATTTCAGGGATAGAAGAAGCCCGCTTGATCTACCTGGGCGTGGCGTACAGTCTTAGCAGCAATGCCAACATGCGTCTGGTGATGGATATTGGCGGTGGCAGTACCGAATACATTATCGGCACAGGTGAAACACCTAAAGACAAAGAAAGCCTGAATATGGGCTGCGTCTCGGTTAGCAATGCTTTTTTTAAAGAAGGGCGCTTATCCAAAAACGCCTTTAACCAAGCCACTCTGTTTGCCGAACAAAAACTGGAGCCCTTCCAGAGAAAATTTAAACAGAACAATTGGGATGAGGCCATTGGTGCCTCCGGCAGTTTGCGTTCAATCGCTAAAGTTCTGCAAGCCACTGGCTGGAGCAATAACGGCATTACTTGGCAAGGACTGGAAAAGCTGGTCGCGCATCTTAACCAGTGCACCCATGTTAACGAACTTAACTTGCCCGAACTTGATCCAGAGCGCCTGCCAGTATTTCCCGGTGGTGTGGCGATAGTTTATGCCACCTTTAAAAGCTTGGGCATTCAGCAAATGACAGTGGCTGATGGCGCTTTAAGAGAAGGCCTTATACAGGATTTATTAGGCCGGATTTATAATCATGACATGCGTTCGGCAACGGTTCAGTCGGTCTCCGAGCGCTATCGTACCGATAAAAAACACGCCGCACGCATTAAACAAACCATCCATGTCATCTTAAAACAATTAAGCGATAATTGTAGCTGGTCTATCGATGAAAACTGTGAACAGTTTTTAGACTGGGCGGCTGACTTACACGAAATAGGCATTGATATTGCGCATAGCCAGTACCATAAACACAGCGCCTATATTATTGAAAACGGTGATTTAGCGGGTTTTTCTACCCAAGATCAGATTTTGTTGGCCTCCATTATACGATCACATCGTCGCAAATTTTCACAGACCATTTTTAACGACTTACCCGCTCCCTTTAATAGCTGCGCACCTTACCTGACGGTGGTCTTGCGACTGGCCGTATTACTACACCGCAACCGCAATGAGCAGGCGCTACCTGACTTTAAAATAGTCATTATAAAATCCAGAATTTACTTACGGTTTCCCAATGCGTGGCTAACTCAGTCACCACTGACCCATGCGGATTTAATTCTGGAAGCGGATTATCTTAAGGCGGCCGGGTATAAACTCGATTTCGCCTAAGCCATTATTTATGAAGGCCCTATTTCGCATTTTTTTGGTTTTGCTCAGTACGGTGGTGTTGTTGTGCGCCTTGTTGGTTTTTTTTGGCATCAGCGATCAACCTGACATTGCCGTGAGCTGGACGCTAACCCGCGTGGATATTGCCAGGGCAAAAAAAATATTGTATGAAGGCGCCAAAACCAAACCTGATGAAATTAGCACCATTGAGCTAACCGAAGCCGACCTTAATCTTGCCGCCAACTATTTGTTAAATCGGTACCGAAAAAGTGCGGTTAACATTGAAATAAAAAACAACGTATTACGTTTCACGGTCACCATGACGCTCCCCAAAAATAGCGTTGGGCACTATTTAAACATTAGCTTTAGATTAGGCAATGATGATCACAGCGACTTACCCAGCCTGACCAAATTTAAAGCCGGAAAGTTATTACTTCCGGCAAAATTTGCCGCCTTTGTTATCGACAATATTATTCGCCATACCTCGTTAAATGATTATTTTATTCTGGCAACCCGACCTATCAAAACCATTAAAATCGATCCGGAAAAAATTACCATTAGCTATTACTCCAGCATGGATAGCTTTATTCAGGCACGAAATTTTTTAACGCAAACGAATGACAATCCTAATATTGAAATTTATCAGCAAAAACTGGACGAAATCATAACCCAACATGACCCCGCTTGGCGCTTGTCACTGGCAGAGTTATTAAAGCCGTTATTTGCACTGGCGCTGCAACGCTCTACCTTGGAAAATGCCATTGAGGAAAACAAAATAGCCATTATCGCGGTTAATAATTACGTTAACAGAAAAGAAACCAAAAAATTTCTGTCTTTTCCCGTAGCCAAACTAACAACTGAAAAACGCTACCCGACTTTTTTATACAAAAGAACCGATCTTGCCCAACATTTCATCGGCTCCGCAGCCATTGCTGCCTCTGTTAATGGTCAAGTTGCTAAAGTTGTGGGTGAAGAAAAGGAATTAAGCGATGCGCAAGGCGGCAGTGGCTTTAGTTTTATTGATTTAGCCGCTGACAAAGCCGGCACCCGTTTTGGTGAGCTGGCGACCTCATCACCGGAAAATGCACGCAAGCTTCAAAAAACCATGTCAACGATCAAAGATTACAGTGATTTTATGCCCGACCCGACCGACCTTCCTGAACACATGAACGAAGCAGAATTTAAACAACGCTACCAGTCGATTGATAGCAACGTTTATCAAGCACTATCAAAACAAATTGATGCCCGCATAGCAGCGACTCCCATTTACAAGCTGGATTGATAAAATCGGGCGGCTAACAATTTAAAGCGGGGCGATCTTACAGATAACATCCCTTGAAGGGATGGTATCTGTTCCGGCTTAAGTTGATAGCTAATCGGGGCGATTAACTTAGTAACTTGCAATAAATACACCCCAATCATCGCATGACTCAATCCTGCAACGTTGTTTACAAAGCGTAGGGAGACCATCAAGTGAAGGTTTATTTATCCTAAAATAACGTATTTGAGCCACGAATAAACACGGATTTACTCAGATAAACAACGCGTTAGATCAATTCTTTTGCTCACCCTTTTGGTAAATTGTCAGTCGTGCGTAACATCATGTATTATCAGTGCTTATCTGTGTAAATCTGTGGCTAAATGAGGTTTTTAGGTTTATTGTAAGTTACCTAAAAACCGGAGTACAACGCTGGGTTTGTATTCCAAACCGACAAGGTGTCGGGCAAGTCACTTCGATTAAGTTAAGCGTGTTTAAATGATAAAGAGGAGCTTATTTATTGCGAGTTGCCTAACCAAATATACAAAAAAAACGGCCACCCAAGGGAAGCCGTTTTTATAAACAAAAAAACCAATTATAAAATTAAAGGGGGGAGTTAACCAATAACATTCTTTACAGCGATGTTATTGGTAATAATCGCCCTGCTTTAATTTGAAAACCAGAAAATCTATTCTTCAACCGTTAATACTTAAGCTTGTTGAGCTTTTTTCTTGCCAGTATACAAAACGCCCATCAAACCAGACATAAACAACCAAACACCGGCTGGTAAAGGTACAGCAGCAACAGAAATATCACCTGAGAAAGAAGTATTAGTAACCGCTATTCCAGAAACTATTAATTGATGGCTAAAAACAGCAGAGGTGATTCCACCAGTAAGTGTTTCGGTTACCTTGTTGTAATTAACTGAACCCAACTTCTGGGTGCTAGTAGTAGTGCTGAAAACATCATAGTCAATTCCATCCAGTGTAGCAGCAAAATTTGTTATAGGAGTTACTGCACCTTGACTTGCTACCGTCAATTTAAGAGTATAAAGTAAATATGTAATGCCGCCAGTAACATCGGTAGTAAAGTCAAATTCTTGAGAAAAACTACCCGCTAATACCGAGGTACCAGGAAGTGACTTGCCATCGATCGTAACAAGACCCAAGTTTATAGGAGAAGCGTTACTTACGATAGGAGCAACTAATAAAGAGGCTAAAGCCAAAGATTTTAAAATTTTCATAAAAATTACCAATTAAGGAGTGAGTGAGTGGATGAAAAAGTGAAAAAGTGAAAAACTGAAAACAATCAATTTCTCAGATGTAGCTTATTTAATCTAAAATACGCACTACCTGCAACATTTTAAATAGTGAATTTATCTAAAAAAAATAAAATCACGCTTAAATAATACAATATTTTTAATTAAAAGCAACAAAAAACAACACTTTTTCGCGAGTTATTTTTCAGTGCTGACTTAATATTATCACAATTTATATTACCATTTGATGACTGTATTAAGTAAAAAATGGTAACCATACCCCTTGTACAATTTAGGCCACTCTGCAATAAACAACTCCCCCACTTAATCGTCTCCACACGCTTCGA
>CAIMDR010000025.1 GCA_903839795.1 uncultured Methylococcaceae bacterium
AGGCGTCGCTCCTACGGTGGGAGCGACGCCTACGTCGCGACTATAGCTGGTCATTAGTTTAGCTGCCTGGTCTCAGCTATGATTTGATAGACTCATCTGTATCATTTTTTAAAATCAATGAATAAAAACTTGAATATCGAGTATTAAACTGTTTTGCGCTTGCGGGCAAAACCGGTTAAGCCAATTAGTGCTGTACCAAATAACCACGCAGCCGCAGGAACGGGAACAGCGGATATTTGTTGTGCTTGGAAATTTAACCCGGCATCAGCCACCGCAAACACATAAAATTGGTTGGCTCCAGCTACACCAGGTACAAAATCATTGTCGTTGGCAACATATAACGTGTGGAACAAGGCACCGTTATCATAAATATCTTGACCAAAAGCGACGCCTTCAATCTTGGCTGGAATATTGGCGCTGGTGATGCCATTGGCATTAAGCTTACTTGCAACATCCAGAAACAGTGTCTTTTGAACTGCGGCAGCCGTTAAAGCATTTTTGGCGGCTGGTGTGCCGTTAGCAGAAAAATTGGTTACGTCAGTCGCGTTGGTAAGGTCAATTTTGAATAATTGCTTAACTACAGCGCTATCACCATTGCCTAAACCACTGCCATCGCGCTCATCAACCAAAAACTCATGATTGTTGATAGCAACGATTTCACTGACGCCTGAACCTGTAGTTAGGTGATAGGCATATTCGTGTGTCGTTCCGGTGGCGATATCAATAGTGACAATGCGAACATTACCGCTATTTTTAACGTCCTGTAATAATGGAGCCTGCATCATTCCAACCAGTGTGGTGCCATCTGGAGTAATTGCCAAGCCTTCCATGCCTTTATTGGTAACCCGTCCACTGGTATTTTGAGTGGCAAGTTGTTCGGTTGCTCCAACAGCAAATTCATGGGCAATAGCCAGATTGGCAGGCAGCGCAAAAGATTTAATGCGCTCACCGGTTGCACGGTCAAACTGGTTGACATAAGGGCCGTATTCGTCAGAAATAAATACGCTTTTGCCATCATTGGAAACACGAACGCCTTCGGGGTCGAAACGAGCGTTGCTGGGATTTGCTGAAGTTGAATTAGGAGCACCCAGAGCATTGGCAGTGCCAAAGTTGTCAGAGCGACCGGAGAAATAATTAGTGCTATTGGTGAGGTTAAGAGTGGGTGCACCGGAACCTAATGGAGTGCCATCAATTTGGTTACCCAAACCGGCACCCGTGCCATAATTTAACGTAGTGGCGCTAGACAACAAAGTTGTTGCGGTCAACGTTGGCATCAGGTTGTAAGCCAAACCAGTGCCTGAGGTATTGGCGGTTAAATCCAGCGTTATGGTATGAAAACGTGAAATATAAGACGATGTGTCATCTACCAAAGCATTGTATGCAGTGGCATTCGGCCCACGATCGGGTGTAGCAATAAAGGTATTGCCGCCTGCGTAAGCAAGACCTGAACCAATGCCGCCCAGAAAGTTACCGGCAACACCGTTTTCAAGCAAGCCGGTTAAGCCTGACAAATCTTTATTAATGCCGGCAGAGCTACCGCTCAAGCTGCCAATAGCAATGAGTTGGCCTGAAGTGATTGCCGCATGGGCTGAAGTAGCAGCGCAAAGTGAGGCGATTACAGCCGAAAGTAACAGTTTTTTATGCATGATAATTCCAAAAAGTTTTGATAAGTTGATAGACTTATAAAGCGACAATGTGGGTATCTTATTTTAATAAGACCTGCACTTTTCAATCCCGGTGACATAAGGGAGCGACTTTACTTAATGGAATAATACCATTTACATATTACAAATAAATGACACTTTTGCGTAATGCATGACATTTGTAGGGCATTACTTATGAACAGTGAGCGTAGGTGTTGGTTACAAAATAATGATTGGCTAATCAACATGATGCCCTTCCACTGACATCAATTTCTTAACGAAGGGATCATTTTCCATGTCACCGAAATCAGCGGCGTCAATCTGTCTGTAATTGGCAATCGTTTCACTGTCTATCGGTTTTTGGCGGGCTGCTGATAACGGTGTAATTTCAATAAGTTTAAGGGCTACCATGCCGGTTTTATCTTTTCTGATGATGCTTGCCGGTAACTGTTCGGTTGGCAGCCAGAGCACTTCTATAGTTTGCTCGTTTATTTTGCCTGTGCGTAATTCGGCGTTGCGACCTAATACTTGTTTGTTTTCAACAGACTTAAGGGCATCAAGTTCTTGCTGACTTAGCATGTTGGAGAGTTTGTTCCAATTAAAAACCAGGTTATGGGTAGTGCTATCCGCCGGCATATATTCGACGGCGGTTTTGTCGGCTGGGTAAAACTTGCGGTATTGAATGTTGCCGGTGGCTGTCTTTTCCCAGATTTCGCCATAACGACCGCTTTCATCCTGGGTTTGAATTATGTTGGCTTTTCGCCAGAAAAACCAGGTAGTCGTTGATGGCGCAGTGGACTTGTTATCAGGCGTTATTGTCGTTTCATAATGGCAGGCAACGTCTGTGAGTTGTTGATTATTATCGGTAAGGGCGGCAGTCGAAAAACTGAAAAAGCCAAGACTGATGATTATTTTAAATAAATCAGGGTGTTTCATAAATGTTACTTTGTATCTAATAAAATCAAGTATAAAAATCAGTTTGTGGATGCGTTACGAATGCCATCCATGGCAACTGGATCCCGGGTAATTATTCAGTCCCCCTCTTTGATAAAGAGGGGTTAGGGGAGATTTTATTAGATAAATCCCCCTCAGTCCCCCTTTTTCAAAGGGGGAGGTGAGTACTTACGATTCCGGGAGTCCATGCCGGGATAACGGTTTGGGCGTTTTCAGCTAAATATACTATTTGTGTTTATCGGCCATGAGGTAATAATTTGTTTTTGCGCGTTACCTTATGTTTGTTTACAGGGTCTTGTCGGGTAAATCCCAGTGCTTCAGCCATTACATGATAAATCACGTTTTGTTCAATAACGCCGTGAAACAAATGGGCTTTAGGGCCGCCTGCAAAAATAGCGACATCTTCTGCGCCGTGTGTTTCAGCGCCCAGCGGGATAATGGCTTCCTGAAGATAATCAGAACCTTGTACTTGGGCATTTTTGAGTAAAGGTCGGCCGGTGGCAGGAGCAAATGACTTTGGATTATGGCCTTCGCTGCCTGACTCCCATGCGGCCGTTGCGGGTGTTGTGAAGGATTTTGAACCGGCTTCCTGAACATTGGATTTACCGGTGTAGCCACTGCCGTTAGCATAGTTTAGAGTGGTATAGGGCAGGCCCAACATATCAAGATTAGGACTGGTTGCGCCCACGCCTTGAGTCAGTCCCAAAATGGGATTGCCGCGTTGAGGATAACCGCCAATGGTGAAGGTGTGGCTATGGTCAGCGGTGACAATAATCAGGGTGTCATCGGGATTGGTTTTATCCAGCGCCGCTTGCACGGCGGTGGCCAATTGTTGGGTTTCAGTCAGTGCCCGATACGCATTACCCGCATGGTGGGCATGATCGATACGCCCGCCTTCTACCATCAGAAAATAACCTTTATGATTTTTTTTAAGGATGTCGATGGCTTTGGCGGTCATCTCGGTCAGCGACGGTTCACCGGCTTTGTCATGAGCGATACGGTCGGCTTCATAATGGACGTGCGAGGGTTCAAACAGACCTAATAAATGATCGGTGGTTTTAGGGTCTATCGCATCAAATTGCGCTTTATTCCAGACATAGCGGGCATTGCTGTGCTTGCTTAACCAGTCTGCGGTTAGGTCGCGTCCGTCTTTACGTTTACCGGCGACGCCGTATTCTGGATCCGTTGCCGACTTGGGAATAAAACGCGTTCGTCCACCGCCTAAGGCAACATCAATGCCGCCGTTGATATTAAAATCAACCAGTTGTGTAGCAATATCAGCAACCGTGGCGCCGTCCGGCAAATCCGAATCGCCTTCCCAGTCACGATTTGCCGTATGGGCATAGGTTGCAGCCGGGGTGGCATGGGTGATACGGGCGGAGGAAACGACGCCGGCCGACAAACCGTATTGCTTGGCTTGGTCGAGAATGGTAGCGAGGTTGTTGGCA
>CAIMDR010000026.1 GCA_903839795.1 uncultured Methylococcaceae bacterium
GGCGGCCAAACCGGTTTGCAGTGAACAAAGCAGGGTCAGGCACAGTAACAACTGCATCGTTTTCATAAGCACGAAACTTTATTTTTTAACATGTTGGTTATTCCGGCCAAACCCTAAAATGTAGGGGCAATCACTTGCGGTTGCCCAATCCCAAGGGTAACCGCAAGGGATTGTGCCCCGTACGTAACAATTATTAGTAAGTGTTCACCTCCCCCTTTGAAAAAGGGGGACTGAGGGGGATTTATCTAATAAAATCTCCCCTAACCCCTCTTTGTCAAAGAGGGGGACTGAATAGTTACGATTATTAGGGTTTTAAGCCTGCGTAATAAGCGGCTACATTGGCAATGTCATCATCGCTCAATGAACCGGCAATGGCATTCATAAGGTCGTTTTTACGGGTTTTATCGCGATATTGTTCCAACGCTAATTTCAGGTAAGCAAAATCACGTCCTGCCAACGGCGGAAACGGTGCATCGGCTGACGGTGTTTTAATACCGTGACATTGAGAGCACACGGCCGCTGCTCTGGCTTGACCCGCATAAATACTCGCGGCATTGATGCTGTGGGTTGATAGCAACCCCAACATTAATGCGCCTGAAAGTACCCTAAGTTTCATTATTTGGCCCCTTTCATTTCATCAGGTGAAAGACCGCGAGTCATGTATTTAACCCGACCGTGAGAGAAAATGCCCGCAGGGCTTTCCATGGCAATGGAGGCTATTTTTTCTAAAGAGGTCGAGTCATAAACAACGACTTCGTCACCGCTGTAACCTGCGCTGATATACAAGAATTTACCATCGGCGCTGTATTCAGGAAAATAGGCATGACCGCCTACATCCAAAGTTTTAACTACTTCGAGGGATTTTTTGTCGATCAACTGAACGGTGCGTGCGCGGCGGTCTTTAGAGATAATATCCACGGCCACATAAGGCGCATTGGCATGGGCAGCAGGCGATTCAGTCCCACCAGAGACGGGTACTTGTTTAACCACTTCCATTTTGTCCAAATCCCAGACGCTGACGACCATTTTATCGCAATCGCCAAAGTTGGTACCAAATCCCAAGGTGCGGCCATCCACTTCAACGACTGAGCCGCCACCAACATGAGGTACGCAACCGGCTTCCAGTTTTTTGATGATTTTGCGTTCTTTTAAATCTATCGCAGTGACAATACTGTCAACATAAGAAGCCACCATTAACTTGCTGCCGCCATGCGATAAAAAGGCGTCATGCAGATGGCGACCTACATTTTCAATTTTAGTAACCGGAAAGCCTTCTTTTAAATCAACGACCCAGACTTGGCCTGCATTTTCCAGGGCAATGGCAAAAATATCGGCAAAGGGTGTGCCGATGATCATACCGGAATCCGAGGAGACCATTTTACCATCGGGATCAATACCTTCCAGCTCGAAAGTTTTTAATGGTTCCAGCGTTTTGGCATCAAGAATGACGGCGTTGTGTGGCACATAAGAACCCGCCATAATGTATTTACCGTCGCGGGAAACGCCCAAGCCCGGGCCATTGAAGCCGGTTTTAACGCTGCGCACGATTTGCATGGAGTACAGGTCGACTTTAAAAATTTCAGCGGTGTCATTTTTTACATAAGCCCAGCGCGGGTTGGCGGGGTCATAGTCGATAATATGCGCGGCGGTGCCGGTTGCGACTTCACCGATTTGTTTATGCGTAACGCTGTTGATGAATACGGCTTTTGAACCGGAACCCCGTCCGTATTTGCCGCGTGCCGCGACGCCGATAATATTATTGATGTCGTCGATTTGATAGGTTGGTTTGTCGGGCAGGGTACTTTCGTCTTTAACATACACTTTGATTGATGCTTTAATATCATCAATTGTCCAAGCCGGGTTGGCCATTTTTGGAGTGGTTTGTAAATGTTTAACCAAGCCGCGAATTTCATCATCCGATAAACGCCCGTAAAACGGAGGCATTAAGGTGTCAAAACTGCCGGTCATGATAATGCTGCGTAACGCCGTAGGACTGCGACCCTTTAGACTTTCCGAATTTAATCCGGGAGCAATAAATCCGCCATGGTCTGAACCGTGACAACTGGCGCAATTTTCTTCATACAGTTTATGCATTTTTTGAGCATCATCAGCCTTCGCCGGTGCGCTTAACGGTAACAGAAGAGCGGTTAAACTGGTGATGACTGATGTGGACAGAAGCTTTTTTGTTGTTTTCATTTTTATAAACCTCAAGTAGTATTGAATCAATATTATCTTGTCTGGCTGAAAAGCTCAAGTTTGATTTTTGTTTTTGGTTGATAAAGAGGTTTTCCTCTGGCTGAAACCAGGTGAAAGGGAAAATAAATAAGGCTACCCACCAGTCGTTAAAATTAAGACATTTCACCACGAAGACACGAAGAACACGAAGATTTTTCTTTGGTTTTTCTTTGGTTTTTCTTCGTGAACTTCGTGTCTTCGTGGTCTGTAATATCTTTAAGTTGATGTGTATGCGGTGAGTGACAGCGTAACCCGTCGAATAAGTGTTCTATGAGCAAAGTCGGAATAGGCTGGGTAGTTACGAAACTTAAACTGATTTGCCGTGCTGTGCAGGGACATCACGTTTTGTTTGGCCGGTATAAAGTTGTCTGTGTCGGCCGATTTTTTGATCGGGATCAGCACTCATCTCATCCCAGTGCGCAATCCAGCCGACGGTTCTGCCCATTGCAAACATGGCGGTAAACATATTGGTGGGTATGCCTAAAGCGTGAAATACAATGCCTGAATAAAAATCGACATTGGGGTAGAGTTTTTTCTGTATAAAGTAATCATCTTCAAGAGCAATACGCTCAAGTTCAAGGGCTAATTTAAACAATGCATCATCATGTAAACCCAACTCTGTGAGCACTTCATGACAGGTTGCACGCATTAATTTAGCGCGTGGATCATGGTTTTTATAAACACGGTGACCAAAACCCATCAAGCGGAACGGGTCGTTTTTATCTTTGGCCTTGGCTATGTAAGCAGGGATGCGTGAAACATCACCAATTTCAGTTAGCATATTAAGCACGGCTTCATTAGCGCCGCCGTGGGCTGCACCCCAAAGACAGGCAATCCCGGAGGTAATGCACGCATAAGGATTGGCACCACTGGAACCTGCCAAACGAACGGTTGATGTTGACGCGTTTTGTTCATGGTCGGCATGAAGAATTAAAATTCTGTCCAAGGCGCGAACCAATACCGGATTGGGAACAAAATCATCGCACGGTGTCGCCAGCATCATGCGCATGAAATTTTCCACATAACTTAATTTGTTTTGCGGATACATAAACGGCAACCCCGTACTGTATTTATGACACATGGCCGCGATAGTCGGTACTTTGGCAATCAGGCGAATGGCGCTAATGTCACGATCTTTTTTGGATTTTATATCCAGCGCGTCATGATAAAACGCTGACAAGGCACCCACTACGGCAACCATAATGGCCATCGGGTGGGCATCGCGACGAAAGCCTTTGAAGAAATTGGTGAGTTGGTCATGCACCATGGTGTGCATCGTGATAGTGCCTTCAAACTCCTGCATTTCTGCGTTGCTGGGTAACTCACCATTCAGCAATAAATAGCAAACTTCCAGAAAGGTACATTTTTCTGCCAGTTGTTCAATAGGGTAACCACGATAAAGTAATATACCTGCTTCACCATCTATGTAAGTGATGGTAGAGCTGCAACTGGCAGTAGAGGTAAAGCCGGGATCATAAGTAAACATGCCGGTCTGTTTATACAGGGTCTCGACATCAATGACATCGGGGCCGGTAGATCCAGATAAAATAGGTAGCTCGCATAAAAGCTGAGCGTTCTCGTTTAAGGTCAGGCTACGTAGATTGGTCATGGCTTTTCTCTCTGGATTAAAAACGGAATGGCACTATCATAACGCAGGTTTGGCTTAAGCGTGAACTACATTAGCGATGGCTTGCTTTGCCAATTCGGTTACTTTGGCCCAGTCTTTTGATTTTACTGCATCCGCAGGGACTAGCCAGGAACCACCCACACAAGCGACATTACTTAAGCTTAAATAGGCGCTGTAATTTTCGGGTGAAATGCCACCGGTCGGGCAAAAAGTAGCCGATGGAATAGGGCCGGCAATAGATTTTAGCATCGGTATGCCGCCTGCGGCTTCAGCAGGGAAAAATTTAAAATGATCCAAGCCGTATTCCATACCCAGCATCAGTTCTGACAGACTTGATATGCCTGGAATTAAAGCAATATTACCCGCTTTGGCAGCCGCCAGTAACGTGGGCGTTAAACCTGGACTAATGGCAAATACCGCGCCTGCTTCTTCAGCCGCTTTTAATTGTTCGGGTGTCGTAATCGTGCCGGCACCGACAATCGCCTCTTTAACTTCCTGACTGATAAGTCTAATGGCTTCCAGTGCAATCGGTGTGCGCAGTGTGATTTCCAGTACTTTAATGCCACCGGCAACCAGGGCTTTTGCCAAAGGCACCGCGTCATCCAGATTTTGAATGACCATAACAGGCATAACAGGGCCCGCGTTTAAAACGTCAGTAGGTTGGATTTTCCAGTTGTTTGTGTTCATAGGTTTGTTTTTAAGTTAAGTTTTTGTTGGTAGGAGCAAGGGGCGTACTCCAATATTTAGGGGTTAGATGATGGTTTTTTTGGGGTTCGCAAACACGCCTCAATCTACGAGCTTGCCATTATTTAGATGTTATTTGTACATTAAAAGCTGCTTCAATGGCATTTTTGATACCTAAATTCGCAGCCTGGAGGACAAAAACCATTCCTCCGATAAATAAGACAAAGAAAAAAGAAGCAACAAAACCTTGAGCAACGCCGAACCAAAATTTTGGTTCGGCGGATTTGATTTCATTGCTCGCCTTTTTATCGTAATAATCTTCCAATTCATTAGCTTTTACAGCAAGTGATATTTCTAAAAAATTTTTGGCAAGATCTCCAGCTCTTGATCTGTAACTTTCTAGTTGTGATTGGCTATTTGAGATGTCATGAAAATTCTTTAACTCTTCGTCAGTAGGTGCATTCCCATACTTAACTTCAAAGTTCTTGATGAACTCAATTTTTTGTCTCTTATAGAGTTCATAAGCAATTATACCAATAATGTCACGCTCGTCTTTGACAAGTGTTGTATAAATGAAGCTGTACTCTCCTTTTATGTTCATTACTTAAACTCTATTAATTTTCTCAAATGCCAATCTAAAAGCTTGTTCAATTTCTAGGCTTGATTTGTCAATAGTAGTCATTTCAGTAAATTTTCTACTTCTTAAATTATTAGCAATATTGTTTTCTATAAGAAGAGTTCCAGCCCTTTCTACAAAGTGTGTAGAAAAATGGTTGCTTTGCTTTTCAAATGCTTTTGTTTCTCTCATTTATAAATTCCTCATTTTTAATCATAAGGCCGGGTTGAGCCTTAAGCGAATCTCGGCGGACTTGCAAAACGCTGGAATTTAGTAAGTCATCCCAGCCTTCGCTTCAAATCACCGCCTTAACTCAATGTACCTTTAAATTATTTGATTATCCTAACAAGGTTTTTAAGTCATTGTTCTACTACTTCACTTTTGACTTAATACCTATCAGTTGTTACGCATCAGCCATGAGTTTATCACCTATTAAAATACGGGTATACATGGTTTTATCTCATGTAGGTAACGGCTAATCCACCAAAAACAGATTAGACGCACCTGTTTCAGCAGAAGATGCGCCTAAACGGAAGCCGCCAAACATCTCGCGTCCCATGCCATAATGGTGATTTTTAGCAGAATTGGGCACGGGAATTCGGGCATTAAATTCATCCTCGCCAACCAATACATCAATATGACCGGTTTGCAGGTTTAGGGAAATAATATCGCCATCGTGTACTTTGGCTAACGGGCCACCGACTTCACATTCCGGACATAAATGGATTACTGAAGGCACTTTACCCGAAGCGCCTGACATGCGACCGTCAGTCACCAAGGCAACTTTGAAGCCTTTGTCTTGCAGCACACCCAAAGGCGGTGTCAGTTTATGCAGTTCCGGCATCCCATTGGAACGGGGGCCTTGAAAGCGAATAACCGCGACAAAATCTTTTTCCAGTTCACCGCGTTTAAAAGCCGCCAACATATCTTCCTGGTCATCAAAAACAATAGCAGGTGCTTCAATTATTTGATGATCGGGTGATACGGCAGATAGCTTGGCAATGCCTCGTCCTAAATTACCGTGCATTACATGCAAACCGCCGCCAGTGGCAAAAGGCTTTTCGACAGTGCCAAGAACGTTGGTATCCAAAGAGGTATCGGGGACAGGTTCCCAGGTTAATTTATCGTCAATTAGTTTGGGTTCTTGGCAGTAGTTATTCAGGCCGCGTTGATCAGCAACGGTTATAACATCTTCATGCAAAAGACCGTTTCTTAACAATTCAGCAATTAACACACCCATGCCGCCAGCGGCTTGAAAATGGTTAACATCAGCCGGGCCGTTGGGATAGATTTTCGCGATTAACGGAATGACTTTGGAGAGCCTGTCAAAGTCATCCCAGTTAAGAACGATACCGGAGGCACGGGCAATCGCAATTAAGTGCATGGTGTGATTGGTTGAGCCGCCCGTTGCCAACAAACCAATAACCGCATTGACGATGGCTTTTTCGGAAACGACATGAGCAATCGGGCGATAATCGTCACCCAGTGCAGTAAATTTTAAAACCTGTTTGGCCGCTGCGATGGTTAGTTCTTCACGTAACGGTGTGTAAGGATTGATGAACGAACTGCCGGGCAGGTGCAGTCCCATAATTTCCATCATCATCTGGTTACTGTTTGCAGTACCGTAAAAGGTACAAGTGCCAGGGCTGTGGTAAGACGCGGATTCTGCTTCAAGCAGTTCTTTACGACCGATTTTACCGGTCGCGTAATCTTGGCGTGCGCGGGCTTTTTCTTTGTTGGTCAAGCCGCTGGGCATGGGGCCTGCGGGGATAAAGAGGGCCGGTAAGTGGCCAAAACTGAGGGCGCCAATCAGTAGTCCGGGCACAATCTTGTCACAAACGCCCAAGTACAAGGCGCCATCAAACATGTTGTGGCTCATGCCGACTGCAGTGGCCATGGCAATCAAGTCACGACTGAATAAGGACAGTTCCATGCCTGCCTGGCCTTGGGTAATACCGTCACACATTGCCGGTACGCCGCCGGCAACTTGGGCGACTCCGCCGGCCTCTTTAATGGCTGACTTGATTAAATCAGGCGCATCTTTGTAAGGTTGATGAGCCGACAGCATATCATTGTAAGACGTGATGATGGCGATGTTGGCTTTTTGGTTGCCGGTTAAATCGGCTTTCTCGGTGGCGCTACAGGCAGCAAAGCCATGCGCCAAATTACCACAACCCATTCCTGAACGGATAGGGCCGTTTTTAGCGATAGCATCAATATAATTCAGGTAGGCTGAGCGGGTTTTATGGCTGCGCTCAATAATGTCTTGTGTGACTTGTTCAATTACAGGATGCATGTTTATTCCTCTAGGGTTCCGCGAATGATAAATTTTTGGTGACTACTCGGTAGCTGTCAATTTGTAACGATTCAGTCCCCCTCTTTGAAAAAGAGGGGTTAGGGGAGATTTTATTAGATAAATCCCCCTCGATATAGAAATCAAGTTAAGACATTTCACCACGAAGACACGTAGAACACGAAGATTTTGCTTTGGTTTTTCTTCGTGAACTTCGTGTCTTCGTGGTCTGTAATATCTTTAA
>CAIMDR010000027.1 GCA_903839795.1 uncultured Methylococcaceae bacterium
AAAAAATAAAATTAATATACATATAAACACCAACAATAAAAAAGAAATTATGTTGAAAGAGACGAATAAAAAACATCCTCCACCAAAAAGAATTATAAAAACTTCAGCTCCAAATATAATTCGAAAAATTTTCTGCCCCAACTCTAGCGTATTAAAGTTAAAAGGAAGATTCACTGGAAAATTATTATTTTGCATTACGTATAATTTTTTTAATAGCTTTTATAAATTCAATACTTCGGACAGTTTAATCATATATTATTTGACGAATAGCCTCAAAAACCAGGTATTTATACTAATAAATAAATCGTTAATTTTCAATTGGTTAGTATTTAATACGACTCTGCATTTTGCTGAGTTTGATTTAATTCTCCACAAACCGCAACAAGCCTTGTTATTCATGAAGTACCAATTATCAAAACTGTCCGAAGTATTGTAAATTACAAATATTGATTTATTTTTAACCGACTTAATCAAGCTAAAAAACTTAAAAAATAATAATTAATTTTTAATTCTTTATTTTAATTTCACTAAAAGGTTTATCTAATAAAGCCGCATCATATAAATATCCACTTTTAAAAACCTTATCCATTACCGTTATGTGAGATGAGTTCGTCCACAGTAACTCGTTATTTTCGTTAGCAGTAAAATGCATAGACTGCACGCTGTTTTTCGTTTTACCATATATAATTACCAGTGGTCGGGCATCAAATACATAGAAAGGTTCAATATCAACCAACTCACTTTTATATCGGTCACGTTCAGGCTGTGTAGCTGTAGCAAACCAATCTTTTAGCCGATTTGCCCCTTCAAGCGATAAATGTTTAAGAAAATCATCAATTCCTTTCACTTTAGACAAGTCGGTACTTTTCATTGTTTCTATGGCATACATTACCTGCTTAACAATGCCTTTTAAACTTTTCCCATTAATTATTGGCATACCACTCAGAAATAATACACTTGCGTCGGCTTTATCATTTGGCTTTTGTAATGCAATTAACGAAATTTTATGCGTGAATTTCTTAATTATTTTTTCTGTACAATAAGAGGGAGATTCTGTTTCGGTAGGTCCCCATGGA
The DNA here is from genome assembly GCA_903839795.1 of uncultured Methylococcaceae bacterium. Taxonomy (GTDB): domain Bacteria; phylum Pseudomonadota; class Gammaproteobacteria; order Methylococcales; family Methylomonadaceae; genus Methylobacter_C. Next base: position 1,077 of record CAIMDR010000027.1, read on the forward strand.
GAATTAAACCAATCGTTCACTAATGTATAAGTTACAATTTCAGTTCGATAAGGTAGAAATTTATAACCTCCGCTAGTATCAACAGCAAATGACAATGGAACAAAGAATGAACGCCCCTCTAAGTTAAACTTAGCAAAAAACACAGCGATTCCATCAAACGTGAATGATCGAGACACAGAAACCAGTTGAACCTTCTCAAATTGTTGAAATAATGCATTTGCTTGACGATCGAATAGTTCAGGGTCGCGCCCTAATGTTGGATGTGACAAGTCCAGCAGAGATTGATGATCTTTTTTACGTATGGCCGCAATAACACCTTTAAATGACTCTTCGGGTGTCTTTGTACTTAAAGTTGCACGCTCCCACCACTGCCTGTCTTGATATGTATGTTCCGTTACTTGTAGGCAAGCTGATGTCTGAAGAGTTCTTGCTTCGGCAAAAAAAGTCAATGGCAAATACACTTTGCGTGCTTCCTCAGCATTGGCAAGCTCACATACCAAGACCAGCAATCCAATTACACTTATTAGCCAACGGGATTGTTTATTGTTCAATAAAAAATTTCTCATGATTCTCACTTTATTAAACCTATAATTTTAGTCGATCGACTTAATCTAATAAACACAGGTTACACCAGAAGATAGAGAGATCGTACAGCTTAGAAAGTCTAAAGTTTTATCAACTGTCACCTTTGTACCGCTACTATCCGAATAACTGCCTGAAAATTTTACTGATGTTTTAAATGTTGCAGGGCTTGCTTCAAGGAAGCCGCCTACCACACCCGCACTACAGCTCGCTTGATTATAACTGACTGTAGACAGATTTATGGGCCAACTTAGTTGTCCGATAATAACATATCCTGATAAGGAAATAGTTTCCTTCACACAGAACACACAATCAGTAGTAAGGCTCCCATTGGCACCAATTTCCGCAGAAAAAGATGGAGTCAAAGTTGTATTGAGATTTGCATAAGCACAACCTGCTTGGTTATTTAGATCCTTTGAGCAATCATCCTTTTTGTAACCTACTTCTCCAGAAATACTGCCAGCTAATCCTAAAAATATCCCACCAACAAACTCAGCTTTAATCGTAAGCGATGCAAGACCGAAAACATCAATCTCTTTTGGACCGAAAGTGGGTATGGGACCTGGTGGCCAAATTTTTCCCTTAACAGAAAAACCACCGAAATTCCCATTCACACTTCCCTGTAGTTTTTTTCCTTTACCTTTATCTGGATCACAACAGTCACTCTCCGTCATTGTGCCTTTTACCTGTAACAGATTAACACTTGCTATCACTCCAACCTTTTTTAACTCACCTAATCCACTGTTTATTTTGTTAGCCACATCAGATGGTGCACCATACGAATAGGAATAACTTGTCGGTGGCCCTAATGGCTTCTTAACCGCGACACCTAATAAACAATCCTCACAGATATTTGCTTCACCATCAGGCTTATTGGCGATATTTCCATTCTGGCAAGTCTTACAGAGATTAGCATCCCCTGACGGTTTATCTGAATCATCGTTGATAGCTTTTGAAGATCCATTTTCACAACCAGATTTTTTACAATCGCCTGCGGGGGTCGTCTCTGGAGGTATATCGGAATCATTAGCCTGCGAGGATTTACAATCCTTCGGCGACTTACAATCGCCTTTCACATCAGGTATTTTGGGCAAATCAACAATCTGACAATTCGCCCCAGTCGTTTGACACTCCCCAGGTCCCGTACAACAACCACTACCCCCGGGCTGACTCCCGCAATGCCACCCCGCCTTAATCACACCCACACCTTGGTTACTCTTAATCACGCTACCTTCGGCATTGACGGTACCCAAACCAATAGAAACAAACTCTTCCAGATCATGATCGTAGGAGTACATTTCAACCTGGGCACCGGGTTTGTGTCCATCGACGTTAGGCAAGCTGAGCGAGGCCGGCGGGTCAAATTTGGCACCTACCGGTTGTATGGTAACAATAAACTGCGGCTGCATACCGTTAGGCGGAGCCATCGGAATCTTGGAAGCATTAACCGGGGTAACGGATAATAAACCGGTTTTTTTACCATCCGGGAAGGTGACAGAACCTTTCTTAACTTCCAAGGCAAAGCCCGGTACATCCGGCAAGGTCAGCATGACATCTTGTTCGCCAACTTGTTTGGCATTAACGGTGTCAAGCTTGACCAGATAGATCGGCGCTGCTAACGGATTTTCGGCACCGGCAATGGTGACCAAATTAAAAGCCAGAGTCGGCCATTCACCTTCTCCTGTGGTGGTGGTGCCGTCGGCAATCAACCGGACGGAACCGACCGGCGCTTCAGTGATTTTAAATTGGCCTTGGGCATCAGTTTGCGCTTCGCGGGTGGTGCCATCAACACGCACCGTGACTTTGGGCAAGGGCTTATCTTGGTTATCCAAGACCACACCGCTGATGCTGGTTTGTCCTGCTACCCCGGTTTTGAGCGCCGAGGCGGTAAAGCCGGCGTAAAGTTCAGTACCAACCAGTGTGGCGGTAACGCGCTGCACATCCAGACCTTCTTCGGAACCCAAGGTTATTTCTGTGGTAGCGCGGCCATCGCTGTCGGTAGTGGTGGTAATAGATGTCAAACCGTTTTGGAATTTGCCGCTGCCTTGGGTCACTTTGAATTCGATTTTCGCACCGGATACCACGTTGGCTCCTGCATCGACGACCGCCACGACAAACGGTTGCGGTAGCGGCTGATTGATGGCTCCGCGTTGGTTGTTGCCGCTGTTGACGGTCACTTTGTTGCCGGTGCCGACGGTGGCGGAGGCGTAGAACAGCACTTCGCCGTCGAAACCTACGGAAGCCGCCCGCACGCGCTGGTTGCCGGTTCCCGCACGCGTACCCAGTTTAAAAGGGGTTGAAGCCACGCCCTTAGCATCGGTTTGCACCAGCGTACCCTGGCCTTGATCCTGAGTATCAGCTCCTATTATGCCGTCACCCTGAGTAACACGAAATATGACCGATTTATTGGCAACAGGCTGTTTTTTATCATACAGCAATTTAACTTTTAACGGTTCGGTCAGCGTGGTGTTGATTTTTGCACTTTGATCCTGGCCGCTGAGTAATTCTATGTGTTGTGGTGCCAAAGGCACGTAGTTGACTTTGATACCGATGCTGCTGGTATTACCGACATTGTCGGCACCGTCGATCTTAAGGGTATTGTCGCCTTCATTGAGTATAATGTCTTCCGCCAGATAGCTACGGTTGGAGATACTGGCGACTTTACCATTGACAGTAACTTGGGCCTGACCTTCAGCAACGGTACCTCTCACGATATCGTTAATCAGACCCGACACGGCAATTTTGTTGGTGCGCACGGTGTCGCCGTCTTTGGGCGATTCGACGGTAAGATATGGCGGCGTCATGTCCAACGACAGGGAAAGGGTATCGGTGACATCCTCCCCGAGTGCATCGACTGCGCGAGCTGAGATGGTGTTGTGGCCTTCATCCAACGTTACGGCGGCCTGAAAGCTGCCATTGCTGTTAGTGACCGGTGCGCCATTGAGGGTAACTTGGGCGGCTGGATCGGAGACCGTGCCTTTAACGGTTTGCGGGGTGCTGCCAACGGTGAGCAACGTTGCCGGACTGGTGATTTTGATGGTCAGGGCTTGAGTTACTTGCTGTTCAACCCGGGTAGTAAAACTGAAGATAGTGGGGCCACCGCCTCTGACGGTTACATTGACGACCCCGGCTCCGGCAGATGCGAAACTACTACCGATATACCCTGTTAGATTGTAGTAAGGCTCACCGGCAGCCGTTGTGCCGGTGGCATTGCCAATGCTGACTTTGGCGGCGGGTGTCAAGCCGGTGATAATCAACCGGAACGGCCCCGTTAAGGTTTTGCCGCTAACATTGCTGAGGTTGATGTCTACCGACGCATC
>CAIMDR010000028.1 GCA_903839795.1 uncultured Methylococcaceae bacterium
GAGGCTTGCGCTATCGCTATGCGGAACAAGAGCCTTATGTGTTGGATGGCGTAGATATAAAGATCGAAGCCGGGGAATCAGTGGCCATCATCGGCCCCTCGGGTGGCGGTAAAACCACACTGATTAATGTTTTGTTGGGTATTTTGCCACCGAGTGAGGGCGAGGTGTTAATCGGCGGCATCAACGTCAATCAAGTAGGACTGGATGCCTTACGGCAAATGGTGGGTACGGTGTTGCAGGACGATGTGTTGTTTGCCGGTTCCATCGCCGATAACATCAGTTTCTTTGATCCGCAAGCCGATCAACAATGGATAGAACAATGTGCGCAATTAGCTGCCATTCATCAAGATATTGCGACCATGCCAATGGCTTATAACACCCTGGTCGGCGACATGGGCACGGTGCTGTCCGGCGGGCAAAAGCAGCGTGTCTTACTGGCGCGGGCACTCTACAAGCGTCCCAAGATTTTGTTCTTGGACGAGGCGACCAGTCATTTGGACATCGAACGGGAGTATTTGGTTAATGCGGCGATAAAGACCTTACAGATGACGCGGGTGATCGTCGCCCATCGACCTGAAACCATTGGCACCGCCGACCGTGCCATTATGCTGGCGGGCGGCAAAGTGGTGCAAGACGTTGCAATGTCGGGCAATCCCTACACTCAGAATGTAGCGGCTGTGTCGTCTGTTTTGGAACCGGAGGTCAGCGATGCTTAAAACTATTCGGTGCTTGCTGCTGTGGCTCTGTATTAGCTCACCGCCGAGCCAAGCCTACGATTTGCTCGCTGACCCTTTCGATACGCTGAGTGAGGTATCGGCAACGCCCGCCAAAAACGCGCTGGCGACACCCTGTCAATTTGCCGACTCGCCGCCCTCCCCGTTGACTTTGCTCGATGCAGTAGAGCGAGTGCTATGCCATAACCCACAAACCCGATTGGCCTGGGCCAACGTCAAGGCGCAGGCGGCAGCAGTGGGAACCGGCTGGTCTGCCTACTTGCCCACCCTGAATGCGCGGGGTACCGCTAACAAGGCCGCTAAGCGCAGTACGTTCCCAGGACACTCTGAATACAGTACTGATGTGAGCCCTGCTGAACTAGAGGGCAGTCTGAACCTTAATTGGGTGCTCTACGATTTTGGTCTGCGTGCAGCCAACCTGGAATCCGCCCGACAATTGCTAAATGCCGCCAATGCTAGCCAGGATGATGTCTTGCAAACTGCTTTTCTCAATACCGCGCAGGCCTTTTATGAGGCACAGGCCGCGCAAGCGTTACTATCTGCCAACCGTGAATCTGAGGAGGCCGCAGAAAAAAGCTTTAATGCGGCAGAGGCTAAATATACCGCCGGTGTCGGTACTGTGGCGGACAAGTTGCAAGCGCAAACCGCCCATGCGCAGGCCGTCTCGAAACGTGTGCAGACAGAAGGGGACGTGCAGAGTACGATGGGCAGTTTAAGTATTTTAATGGGATTGCGCCCGGATAGTGCGCTGAACATCACCGTTATTACCGAAGAGGCAGCCGACGAAGCTTTATTTCAGCAGGCGGTGGAGGGTTTGATTGAGCAAGCCGTGCGCAATCATCCAAAGATACTCGCAGCACAGGCTCAGGTAAAAGCGACCCAAGCTAAAAAAGAGGGCATTACCGCAGCAGGCAGGCCAACGCTTTCATTGACGGCATCGGAAGATTATTTCCACACTAACGCGACCCCCATCAACAACCAAGGTACTTCGAATCAAGCAGTGAATAGTCAGAGAATTGGATTGCAAGTGGACATCCCTTTATTTGAAGGCTTCGGGAGACATTACAAAGAGTCTGAGGCAGATGCCCAGGTTGAAAGCAAACAAGCTGAATTGGCAAACACAGAGCAACAAGTTGCTTTAGACGTTTGGAAGAGCTATCAAGCTCTTCGCACAGGGGCAGAAAACCTAAAAGCCAGTAATACCCTAATAATAAGTGCATTGCAATCATTCGAGGTAGCGCAGGGGCGATACAAAGCCGGAGTGGGGAATATCTTGGAATTGCTCAAGGCACAAAGCGATCTGGCCAGTGCTCATCAGCAAAAGTTACTCGCGATTACCCTCTGGCAAACAGCCAGGGTCAAGTTGGCCACAAGCTTAGGGCAGCTTGGTATGGATATTATTAGCTAAGGAATGCGCATGAAATAAATTATGCATATTGCGCCCTCTCCCTCCGGGAGAGGGCTGGGGTGAGGGGATATAACTGGTTAAGTTATTTCATACGCGTTCCTTAGTTTCTTACCACGCAATAAGAGCGTCTTTACAGCAGCCTGTGGTGGGAATGTCGGGCATAAAAAGCATGCCCGACAGGGATTATTGGAGTAGGCCGGAATAAGACCACACAAGAGTTGCGCGTGGTGGCGTTTCCGGCACACTCCACGTACCCGATGCCGGAAACGCTTATTCTCGCTTGCGCTCGAAAAGCCTTATTCCGGCCTACGCCGCTGAAAATAATAACTGGGGTCAGCTGTCGGGTTAGCGATAGCGTAACCCAACGCATTGGAGCCGCAAATGTTTGTATGTTTGTCCTGACAAAAGTGGGTAGCCATTAATTGTAAATTTAGTTCAAGAGGGGGTTGTATTGCTCCAAAATGGTGCTGTTTTATCGACAGACTCTCCATAATCGCAATAAAATCTCGGGATCCTCATTTAAATATATCATTATCAATGGCTTAGATTTTTTCCGGAAAGTGGCACTTAAAATGCTTCAATGATTATGCCGATAAAGGAATATACGCATTATGAATCACGAATGCCAAGTCGGAACTGACCTGTGCAGATTTCTTGTAAATAGGGTTAACCTGCTCATTTGCTTTATGCAGTCATCCTCTTTTTAGTTTGAGGATTGCGTTAGTTGAAGGTAGCAGTTTCCGGTTTGGAGAAATATCATGAAAAAATATCTATTATGGATCGCACTATTCGGAGTTTTGCTGGGTAGCGCAATTTTAATATATGACAAGTTAAATTCAGTCTCTGTATATAAGGCAGATTTAGCTTATTCTTCGTTCATCAAACAGGTCAGGGCAGGCCAAATTGAACGCGCAGAAATTACCGGTAGAGTCATCAAGTTTAGGACTTCTAGCAGTGATGATTTTGAAACCTATAATCCAGGGGATCCCAATTTAATTGATGATTTACTGAAAACCGGCGCTCAGATCAGAACCACTCCCCCTGAAGAAGCGTCGTTGCTCAAGGAAATCTTTATATCTTGGTTTCCGATGCTTATTCTGATCGTTATCTGTTCATTTTTTATGCATCGAATGCAAAAAAATGGTAACGGATCGGGCAATTTTGCCTTTCAAAAAAGTAAAGCAAAAATGTTTGAAGAGGATCAGGTGAAAATAACTTTTGCCGATGTAGCAGGTTGTGAAGAAGCAAAAGAAGACGTTGTAGAACTGGTTGATTTTCTAAAAGCACCGCAAAAATTTCAAAAACTCGGCGGCAAAATTCCACGCGGTGTACTGATGATAGGGCCTCCAGGAACCGGTAAAACCCTCATTGCCCGAGCGATTGCTGGCGAGGCAAAAGTTAAATTCTTCTCTATTTCAGGATATGATTTTGTTGAGATGTATGTCGGTGTCGGGGCTTCAAGGGTAAGAGATTTGTTTGCCCAAGCCAAAGAACAGGCTCCCTGTATTATATTTATCGATGAAATCGATGCCGTCGGTAGAAAACGGAGCAGTTCTGGAATGGGTGCAGGTAATGAAGAAAGGGAACAAACCCTTAATCAATTACTGGTTGAAATGGACGGATTTGAAGGCAATGAAGGCATTATTGTTATTGCCGCGACCAACCGTGCGGATGTGCTGGATGATGCACTATTAAGGCCCGGCCGTTTTGACCGGCAAGTCAATGTTGGTTTGCCTGATGTCCGTGGTCGCGAACAAATATTAAAAGTGCATTTGCAAAAAGTGCCCACGGCGGAAGATGTTGAAATTAGTTACATTGCCCGTGGTACGCCTGGATTTTCAGGTGCAGAATTGGCTAATATAGTGAATGAGGCCGCTTTGCTGGCTGCACGATCTGACCTGCTTGAAGTGTCCATGACGCATCTTGAAAAAGCCAAGGACAAGATATTGATGGGCGTAGAAAAGCACACGATGGTAATGAGCGAAGATGACAAGCGCTTGACTGCCTATCATGAAGCGGGACACTGTATTGTTGGCCGACTTATGCCCGATCATGATCCCGTCTACAAAGTGAGCATTATGCCCAGAGGCAGGGCGCTGGGAATTACCATGTTCCTGCCGGAAAATGATCAATACAGCGCCAGCAAGCGTAAACTGGAAGGGCAGATAGCCTGTTTGTTTGGCGGTCGGCTTGCAGAGCTGTTGATTTTTGGGGATGACCGCGTGACTACCGGAGCCTCCAATGATATTGAAAGAGCGACCGAATTAGCCAGAAAAATGGTTACCCGTTGGGGCTTGTCGGACAAGCTTGGACCGCTCACCTATGGAGAAGCAGCAGGCCAGGCTATGTTTGGTCAGCCAGGTGCTCAAGGCAGTACGGTCTCCAGTAATGTTGCACAAATGATTGATGAGGAGATTCGTTCGGTAATTGATCGTAACTATTATCGTGCAGAAAAAATATTACAGGAAAATATGACCATTTTACACCTCATGGCAGATGCGCTAATGAAATGGGAAACTATCGATCGGTCGCAGATTGACGATTTAATGGCTGGCAAAGAAGCGAGGCCTCCTGTCGATTACATCGCCATAAAAGAGCAGGATGGTTTTAAGCCAAACTGCAATGGAAAGGATAACAGCATTTCATTGCAACCTGACCAAAGCTTTGCCTGACGAAAAGGGGGCTAGAATTCGGTATCAGAATTTACAGACAACACTTCAATACCCGGTTCGCCGGGTATTTTTTTTCGCTTTGGAGGTTCGGATTTAGTTTCAAATATCCGCAAAGCCGTCATTAGCAAAGACACTGTGTGTCTTGGTTAAAGCGACTTCACCCACATTTTCAGTCATCGCAGCACCTAAGCTGGTCAGTTTATCTGCTAAAAACTATTGCCTGTAGTCATGATATAATGGCCGCTCTAAATTAAGGCTAATAGATGACTGATCAAAATATTCAAGCAATACAACTACATCCGCTTTGTACTTACTTTCCGAGAATGTCGGATGCCGAGTTTATTTCACTTAAAGCCAACATTCAGGATATCGGACAAACCCACCCAATTTACACGCTTGACGGCATGATTTTGGATGGCGGCAATCGCTATCGTGCGCTTTGTGAGCTGGGTATTAAGCCGGTGATGATTGAGTATACCGGTTCTAATCCGACCCAATTTATTTTGTCGTCAAACTTACATCGTAGACATTTAACGCAAGGCCAAGCGGCGGCTATTGTATCGGCGTCTCAAAGTTGGGTAAAAGCCCAGGTCGCTGACAATGAAAAATTAGCCAATTCTGCACCGTTAGACACGGCAGAATCCAGGGCTAAACAATCCGGGGTCGGGCAACGCACGCAACAAATGGCTGACAAGTTGGTTAAGGAAGCACCGGCAGAGTTGGTAAAGGAAGTGATAGACGGCAAAAAAAGCCTGACTAAAGCCATTAAAGAAATCTCGCCTCCCAAGCCGGTAACACCCAAACCTGAGCCGGTTCCAGTTGTTGATCAACAGATCGATGATGATCATAAAGAGCAGTTGAGCAGTATTATTGAGGAACAGCAAAGCGTTATAAAAACATTGGAAGCTGATAACACCGCCATGCGGAAAGTGTTCGAGTCGGACGACAAGGTTTTTGCTTCGTTTGAAGAAGTTAAGGCATTAACTGAATTGAACCGGGTTTTAAACGAGCGCATCACCGGCTTGATGACTGAAAAGAATGAGGCCATTAAGGCCGCTGCTTACTGGAAGGACCAGTTCTTGGCACTTGAAATCGAGCTTGATAAACACCTTGAAAAATAACCGTCCAGCTCAAGAGAGGGCGCGTTAATGTTTACCTTACCTTCAGTATGGAACTTGGTTATTTCTTCCCTTGTGTTCATTGTGGCCGCCCGATATTCTCAGCGTTATCTGGAAGCGCAAGGCTTGCCCGGTGGTATTACACGCGGTTTATTGGTGTTTATATTCGCTTCTTTTGTGTCATGGGGTTCAGGAGAAATGGTCGACTGGACAGAAGAAAAAATAACCGGGCCACAACCGGTCGTGCAAGCGCCTGATGAGTTCTCGCAACTATTGAAGAGTCTCGGTCAGACGCAAGCGTTAACCCCGGAACTCATTAAGCCCAATTCCAATTAAGGTCTGTGTTGCTCGCCAATTCAGACTATCCTTTTAATACCAGGATAAACCGGCCCGATTTAATTGAGCCATCTTAATCTACAAATAATCAACGATAAGTAAACATGAATAGCGATAGTCAAAAAATAGAAATAGCCAAAAATTTTGCTGAACTGCATAAAGCCCCGTTTGCTCTATGGACGCCTGAAAAGGATTATCTGTCAGAGGACGAACGTTACTTGGCTGTTTATGACAACCTGATTATGGGCGTTTACGGTGATTGCTACGGCATTAACGCTGAGTATGATGAAGCCGGTGATTTAATCACTGAAGCCACAGAATTTGAGGTTAAAGTAGACCGATTTGAAACAACCGATGATCACAGTGAAATGTTCTATTTTGAAATAACCAGTGAATTAACAGGGATAGGTAAATTCATTGAAGAACATGGCAAGCATGGTAATTGGTAGTTGCTACCATTATCTTCAACATTTAGGGCATTGTGTGTGACTTGTCTTTATTTGTTGCCTGTGCCGACCGAAAATTTTGAAGGCTCCGGTAGCTTCAAAAGCTTGAGTGACGGGGTTGCAAGCCCGGTCACGCTTAAGGAAGATTAAACGCCAGAAATGGCGTAGGCCGGAATAAGGCTTTTCGAGCGCAAGCGAGAATAAGCGTTTCCGGCATCCGGTACGAGGAGTGCCGGAAACGCCACCACGCGCTAAGCCCTTCGACAAGCTCAGGACAGGCTTGGGTGGTCTAATTCCGGCCTACGCCCTTTGTTTGTTATCGCTGATATTCCCGCAATC